>NZ_JBEGDO010000009.1:0-195299 GCF_051913525.1 Pseudomonas sp. PKS
AATACCGGCCTGTCACGCCGGGGGTCGCGGGTTCGAGTCCCGTCCGCTGCGCCATATTCCAGCTTCCAGGGCCCACTGAACACCCGGAAGCCACAAAAAAGCGACCTTAGGGTCGCTTTTTTGTTTTTGTCCTTTCTTATCCAGGCTTCGCAAGCGTTGGCGCTCGGCATCGTAATTGGGGCGTCCCCTACGCCCCTTCCGGAATTCAAGCCATCGCGGTTGCCCAGGCCTTTTCTTCCTCGCGTAGCGTCAGCACTTCTACCCCAGTCTCCGTCACCGCCACGGTATGTTCCCACTGGGCCGACAGCGAATGATCGCGGGTAATTACGGTCCAGCCATCGCGCAAGGTGCGTGTGCCACGCCCACCCTGGTTGATCATCGGTTCGATGGTGAAGACCATGCCGGGCTTGAGCTTCATGCCCATGCCCCGATGGCCGAAGTGCAGCACTTCAGGGCCTTCGTGCATCTGCTGGCCGATACCATGGCCGCAGTATTCCCGGACCACGCTGTATCCTGCCGCCTCGGCATGAACCTGGATGGCATGGCCGATATCGCCGAGGGTGGCACCGGGGCGAACCTGGGCGATGCCTTTCCAGAGCGCCGTATAGGTGGTATCCACCAGGCGTCGGGCGTCACCGCTGACCTGGCCGAGACAGTACATTTTCGATGAGTCTGCAATATAGCCGCCCTGTTCCAGGGTGATGTCGACGTTGATGATCGACCCTTCCCTGAGCACCTCATCGGCCTTTGGCATGCCATGGCACACCACATGATCCACGGAGGTGTTCAGCGCGTAGGGAAAGCCATACTGCCCCTTGCTCGCCGGCCGCGCCTTGAGCGTCTGTACGATGAAAGCCTCGGCGCGGTCGTTGATCTGCAGGGTGGTCACGCCAGGGCGAATGAAACTGTCCAGTTCAGCGAACACCTGGGCCAGCAGTTGACCTGCCCGGCGCATGAGGTCGAGTTGGGCCGGGGTCTTGAGGATCACTTGGGACATTGGCAGGGCTAGAATCGCAATGGCAAAGGGTAGCCAGAATAGCCCTACAGACGAGGCATGCGCCACCGCTTGCCACGGAGGGCAAACAGGTGCTTGAAGCGCGAGGCCCGAAGCTGCAAGCTGCCGAGCATGAACCTCGATACCCGCATCAAGTACCGCCATCTGTTGTGTTTTCTGGAGATTGCCCGCCAGGGCAGCCTGGCCAGGGCTGCCGATGTATTGGCGATCAGCCAGCCTGCGATATCCAAGACCCTGCGCGAGCTCGAACAGCTGCTCGAAACCCGCTTGTTCGAGCGCACCCGCCAAGGCGTCGAATTGACCGGCGCTGGCACCTTGTTCATGCGATATGCCGGCCCCAGCGTCCAGGCTCTACGTGAAGGCGTGGGTAGTGTTCGTGGTGAGGCGCGGGCGCCGTCGCAGGTGCGCATCGGTGTGTTGTCGACAGTCGAGAGTTTGCTCATGCCAGAGGTGCTGTGCCGGCTTCACCAGCGGCATTCGGCCTTGGTGATCGAAGTGGTGACTGGCGCCAGTGCGCAACTGCTTGGGCAGTTGCGTCTGGGTGAGCTGGAGCTGGTTGTAGGGCGCATGACCGACAGCCCCCAGATCCAGGGGTTGTCCTTCGAACATTTGTACAGCGAGTCGATGAGTTTGGTGGTACGGCCCGGCCATCCTTTGCTGGCGCGCCGCCCCGTTGAACGCGCGCGGGTTGGCGACTACCCGCTGGTCCTGCCGCCCCAGGGCACGACCATCCGCCAGCACGCTGATAGCCTGTTCGTGCAGTGCGCGATCCAGATGCCAGCCCAGCGCCTGGAGACCTTGTCCTTGGCCTTGAGCCGTCGTTACCTGCTCGGCAGCGATGCGGTCTGGGTGGCGCCGCGTGACGCGGTACTGATCGACCTGGGGCGTGGCGAGTTGGTCGAACTCGACCTCGGTGTGCGCGAGCCTGGTGGTTCGGTGGGCATCTGTCGTAATGCCGCGTTGCCCCAGGGTGTGCCTGGACAATGGGTATGCGAGGTGCTGCGTGAAGTCGCAGGGCAGTACCGGGATGGCCTATATCCGTGAGCGTGCAGGCCTTTGGCCATGCCGGAGGTGCGCGGGCAGCTCGAATCTGACGTACGTAGG
Organism: Pseudomonas sp. PKS; assembly: GCF_051913525.1. Lineage (NCBI taxonomy): Bacteria > Pseudomonadati > Pseudomonadota > Gammaproteobacteria > Pseudomonadales > Pseudomonadaceae > Pseudomonas > Pseudomonas sp. PKS. Next base: position 2,120 of record NZ_JBEGDO010000009.1, read on the forward strand.
GACAATGACACCTTCAATTGATCGGAAATATCCGTGAACTTATCGGACATTCCCTGCTCTCATGCCGGTAGCCATTGGTCACGGCCGCCTGCTAAGCTCGCGGCTTTACCTGATTGCCCTTATGGCGCATGAACAAGGAACTAGCATGAAACAGCATCGTTTGGCGGCTGCGGTTGCCCTGGTTGGCCTGGTCCTGGCGGGCTGCGACGCTCAGACCAGCAGCGTCGAGCTGAAGACTCCGGCACAGAAAGCCTCCTACGGTATCGGCCTGAACATGGGCAAGAGCCTGGCTCAGGAAGGCATGGAAGACCTTGATTCGAAAGCAGTAGCTCTCGGTATCGAGGATGCGGTTGCCAAGAAAGAGCAACGCATCAAGGATGAAGAATTGGTCGAGGCTTTCACCGCGTTGCAGAAGCGCGCCGAAGAACGCCTGGCCAAGGCCAGCGAGGAAGCGGCTAGCGCCGGTAAGAAATTCCTCGAAGAAAACGCCAAGAAGCCTGGCGTGGTCACCACTGCGTCGGGCCTGCAGTATGAAGTGGTCAAGAAAGCCGATGGCCCACAGCCCAAGCCTACCGACGTCGTCACTGTCCACTACGAGGGTAAGCTGATCGACGGCAAGGTCTTCGACAGCTCCGTCGAGCGTGGCAGCCCGATCGACCTGCCTGTCAGCGGTGTGATCCCTGGCTGGGTGGAAGGCCTGCAACTGATGCACGTCGGCGAGAAGTACAAGTTGTACATCCCGGCTGACTTGGCTTACGGCGCCCAGAGCCCGAGCCCGCTGATCCCGGCCAACTCGGTCCTGGTGTTCGACCTGGAACTGATCGGTATCAAGGATCCGGCCAAGGCAGAAGGCGAGGCCGAGGCTCCGGAAGCCGAAGCACCTGCCAAGTAATCGCGCTGTTCACAACGCCCCGTCTCGACGGGGCGTTGTCGTTTCTATGGTTTGACGAAGGCGAACCTCGCCGTGGCTGTACAGTCGTAGCAAGGGTAGGGCAGCCTGAAGCAAAACGTTTGCGGTTTGAAACGACTGTGTAAAAAACGCCCGATCTGAGTGAGACCCTTGCCCTGTGGGCACCCCGCGTCGGAAACTGCACCCTGTTCACAAGGTTATCCACAATAAATGTGGATAACCTTCCCTGCCGATATGGAGGCCTCATGAGCGCACCCTGGAATTTCGCCCGCTTCCTGCCCTTGGCGGAGCGCCTGCTCAGCCGTGGCCGTCTGCCGGCCCTGTTGTTCGCCGTGGCGCGCAAGGGGCCGAAGCTGGGCCAACTGCGTGAGGATGTGCGCCTGCTTCAGGCCTTGTGCCTGGCGTGGTGGCGTGGCGAGTACCGGGCCATCAGCCCCAAGGCGCTGATCACGGTGGTGGCTGGCCTGCTGTACTTCGTAAGCCCGCTGGATGCCATTCCCGATTGGCTGGTGGGCGTTGGTTTTCTCGATGACATCGCCGTGCTCGGTTGGGTGCTCAAGACCGTGGCCGATGAATTGAACCGCTTCAAGGCCTGGCGCGACAGCCAGGCACCCGAGCGGCTGCGGGTGGTGGAGCGGCTGCCGGAGACCCCTGAAAGCCTGCGCCTGGAGCGTCGCGCACCCTGAGGATCGGGCCCGGATTCCCTGCCGCTCTCACATGAGGCTGAGCATATTTCGGTATGAAAAACGCTGATCTACCCGACCTGCACACACGACCGCGCTTGGACATATAATTGGCATAAGGATTATGCCTACGGATTACATGCTGTAATCCTACGTAAAGGGGGTTGTAATGGGTATTCAGGTCATTAGCCGGGACGGTCAACCCGAGTACGCCGTAGTTCCCTGGGAGCAATATCAGGCGTTGCTCAAGGCTGCCGGGCAGGCGCCTGCCAGCGTCGAATCGAAAGCCACTGCCGCCGCCGAGGCGCCGAGCCTGGCGTCATTGAGCGAACTGACACGATTGCGTGAAGCCAAGGGTCTGGCACCGGAACAACTGGCGCGCAGTGTCGGTATCAGCCCGGCCTATCTGGGCATGATCGAGTCCGGCGAGCGCCAGCCAGACGCTGCGATCCTACGCAGCCTGGCCTGGCATCTGGGTATCGCTGGCTGGAGCGAGCCATCATGAGCCAGGTCAGGATCAGCCGACAGCATTGGGAGAGCCTGCTGGGCGAACTCGATGTGGCCCGCCGTCAACGTCACCTGCTCACCTACCGCGCCTTGATCGAACGCCTGCAGCTTCCCAGCCCGGCCATGCAGACCTTGACCGCGGCCCTGGAGTACCTCGCCGTCCTCGATGCCCGTGCCGATCAGCCACTGCGCAGCTCGCTGGTGATCAGCCAGGGCGCCAGCCGCCTGCCGCGTACCGGCTTCTTCGAGTGCGTCGAGCGCCTGGGGCGTTTCTCCGGGCCGGTCGATGGCCTGGAAGCGGCGTCCTGGCATGCCTCCGAGGTGGTGCGGGTGTTCGAGTACAGCTATCCGGAACATGCCTGACGCAGCACGTTCAGGCTGCTGCCTGCTCGGTGATCAACCGCAGCAGGTCAAGCACTCGTCCTATGCCCAGATAACGGCCGTTGTGGGTGATGACAAAGTCCTCATCGAGGCGTTGGCGAACCCGGCTGGTGATCAAGCGGCTGGCTTGGCGTAGTGACTGCAGACGCTCCATGGCCAGAAACTCCACGCTCATCAGCTGCGCAACCGCCTTGGCCGGAGTGGCCGGCAACCCCTGCCGATGGATAAGGCCGCACGGTCTGCCCTCATCATCCAGCACGGCCAGGGAATTGACCCCCGCGCAGGCCTCGAAGGCATCCAGCACCTCTTCTATCTTGCTATCAACCGTCACTGCCCGCTGCTCGATCAGCAACGCCCCTAAATCGTCGGGCCTGGCCCTGGGGTCAGGCGTCTCGCGGTTCGTCTGCAGCAGCGGCAGGAAGCCTTCGCGTGGCGGATACTCCTGTGGGCGGCCGAGCAAATAGCCCTGAACCAGATCCACGCCCATTTCCCCAAGTACCGCCAGTTCTTCGGCCAGCTCGATGCCTTCGGCGATCACCTGGGCCTTTGAGGCACGGGCGATCTGCAGGATGGAACCGACGAATTCGCGCTTGAGCGGGTCCTGGTGGATACCGTCGATGAAATGTCGATCGATCTTCACGTAGTCCGGCCGCAGCTCCGACCACAGGCGCAGGCTGGAATAGCCCGCGCCCAGATCGTCCAGGGCGATGGAAAAGCCCATGTCGCGGTAGTGGTGCAAGGCGTTGGACAACAACTGGAAATCGTCGGTCGGGGTGTGTTCGGTCAGCTCGATGACCACCCGGCTCGGGGGCAGCCCGACCTGCTCCAGTAGCTTAAGGGTGCGGCCGGAGGGGTAGTGGGGTTCGAGCAGCGACTCGGGGGAGACGTTGAGAAACAGCTTGCCCTCCAGTGCCTGGTCGCAGAACCGTCGGCAGGCACTGTCGCGGCAGGCTTCTTCCAGTTCGGTGAGGCGACCGGCCTGGTGGGCGATGGCGAACAGGTTCAGAGGCGCGTGCAACGGGCTGTTGGAGGGGCCGCGACTGAGTGCCTCGTAACCGAGGACGCGGCGTTCGGAAAGGCAGATGATCGGCTGGAACAAGCTGTGGATGCTGCGTTGAGCCAGGATGGCGCTCAATGCGCTGAGCTGTTCGGTGACGGTCATGGACTGCTTCCTGAAAGAAAAAGGGCCGGGCGCTTGCGCGTCCGGCCCTTCTATTTCACGACAGTCGAATGACTATTTGATGACAGGTCACATTATTCTGCCATCACGTTCTCAGTGCTTGGCCACCTGCGAATTGAGGCTCAGGTAGTCAAGCAGGATGCGCCCTGTCTCGGACAGGTAGGCATCGTCTTCCGGCTTGGTGTCCTCGTCCTCGGTGGGCAAGGCGTCCTCGTCTTCCTTCTTGAGCTCCTTGAGTGGCTCTTCGCCCTTGGCCTTGCGACGGATGTTCTCCAGTGCCAGTTGCTTGGCTTCGATCTCGTCGTGGCGGGCGCGGCGCTCCTGCTCGTTGAGGCTGACAGTCTTTTCGTTCATCAGCTTCTGGGTCAGGGCCAGGCGATCGCGGATATAGGCAAATTCCGGATCCTTGGCGCTACGCGCATCGTGACGGGCCTTGAGCTCGGTCAGGAACGGCTTGAACGGGTCCATGGCCGGGCGCACGACAGGGCGGATGGTGTCCCATGGCATGGCTTCGGGCAGGGCGCTTTCGCCGATTTCCTTGGTGTCGATGATCGATGGGTAGTCGATATCCGGCAGCACGCCCTGGTGCTGGGTGCTCTGTCCGGAAACCCGGTAGAACTTGGCCAGGGTCAGTTTCAGCTCGCCGTGATTGAGCGGCTGGATGGTCTGCACGGTGCCTTTGCCGAAGGTCTGGCCGCCGATGATCAGGGCACGATGGTAGTCCTGCATGGCACCGGCGAAGATCTCCGAGGCCGAGGCCGAGAGGCGGTTGACCAGCAGGGCCAGCGGGCCTTTGTAGAAGGCACCGGGGTTTTCATCCTCGAGCACGTCGACACGGCCGTCGCTGTTGCGCACCAGCACCGTCGGGCCTTTCTCGATGAACAGGCTGGTCAGTTCGGTGGCTTCCTGCAGGGAGCCGCCGCCGTTGTTGCGAAGGTCGATGACCACACCGTCGACTTTTTCTTTCTGCAGCTCGGTGAGCAGCTTCTTCACGTCGCGGGTAGTGCTCTTGTAGTCCGGATCGCCTGCGCGATAGGCCTTGAAGTCCAGGTAGAAGGCTGGAATCTCGATGATGCCCAGCTTGTACTCGCGCCCATCCTGCTTGAGCTTGAGCACCGACTTCTTGGCGGCCTGCTCCTCGAGCTTCACCGCCTCGCGGGTGATCGACACGATCTTGCTGGTTTGGTCGTTGGGCGCGTTGCTGGCCGGGATGATCTCCAGGCGCACCACCGAGCCTTTCGGGCCGCGGATCAGCTTGACCACTTCGTCCAGGCGCCAGCCGACCACGTCGACCATTTCCTTGTTGCCCTGGGCCACGCCGATGATCTTGTCGGCCGGTGCCACCTGCTTGGTCTTGGCCGCCGGGCCTGCCGGCACCAGGCGCACGATCTTGACCTGGTCGTTGTCACTTTGCAGCACAGCGCCGATACCTTCGAGCGACAGGCTCATGTTGATATCGAAGTTTTCCGCGTTATCCGGCGACAGGTAGTTGGTGTGCGGATCGTACGACTGGGCGAAGGTATTGATGTAGGCCTGGAAGATATCCTCGGCACGGGTCTGGTCCAGGCGCGACAGTTGGTTCTTGTAACGCTTGGTCAGGGTTTCCTGGATCTGCTTGGGATCTTTGCCTGCGATCTTCTGGCGCAAGACTTCATCTTTGACGCGCTTGCGCCACAGGTCGTCGAGTTCGGCCTCATTCTTCATCCACGGGGCATCCTTGCGGTCGACCAGCAAGGTTTCGCGGGTGGTGAAGTCCATTTTGTCGACGCCCTTGTCCAGCTCCGCAAGCGCGAAGTCCAGGCGCGATTTCACGCGGTCCAGGTAGCGCTTGTAGATGGTGAAGCCAGGCTCCAGGTTGCCGCTTTTGAGGAAGTCATCGAACTGGGTCTTCCACTTGTCGAACTGGGCGATGTCGGCGGCGGTGAAGTAGCTACGCGAGGGATCGAGCAGCTTGATGTAACTGTCGTAGATGATGATCGAACGGGCGTCGTCCAGCGGCGGCTTGCTGTAGTGGTGGCGCTTGAGCAGTTCCACTACGTTGAGACTGGCGACAATCTCGTCGCGGTCAGGCTGCAGGCTGTCCCACTTGTTGGCGGCCGATGCATTGCCGCCGAGCGTGAGACTGCCGAGGCCGATCATGAGGGCGAGGGCGGTGCTGGGCAGGAAATGCTTCATGCTGATTCGACGTAAAGGCAATTGATCACGCATAGTAGGCCGTCTTTTCCGTTCGCCGGCTCCAGGAGAGCCGGACGCATACTGCAAAAAGCCCGGGACATGGCGATCCCGGGCTCAGTCATGACTCAACTATGGAGGCACTGTGAAGGCATTGCAAGGCGTTGACGGACATGTGGCCTGGGTAGAAGCCGAGCGCCCGGCCTGTGATGCGGGTCAGGTCCGAATCCGTGTGGCTGCAGCGGGACTCAACCGTGCCGATCTGCTCCAGCGCGCAGGCTTGTACCCGCCGCCCCCTGGTGCCAGCCCGTACCTGGGCCTGGAGTGCGCGGGGGTGATCGCGGAGGTCGGCCCGGGCGCGGATTGGCGTGTTGGCGACCGGGTTTGCGCATTGCTCGCAGGTGGCGGCATGGCCGAGGAGGTGGTGGTCGATGCCCGTCATGTCCTGCCGGTCCCCGAAGGCCTGAGCCTGCACGAGGCGGCAGCGATCCCTGAGGTGTATGCCACGGCCTGGCTGAACCTGTTCCAGCTGGCGGGCCTGCAGGCCGGTGAAAAGGTCTTGGTACATGCTGGGGCCAGTGGAGTGGGGTCGGCGGCGATCCAGCTGTGCAAGGCGTTTGGCAACCCCGTGTGGGTCAGTGTCGGCTCGCAGGATCGTCTGGCCTACTGCCAGGCGCTGGGTGCGACCGGTGGCGTGGTGCGCAACGAGAATCTGGAGGCGCTGGAAGGCTTCGGCCCGTTCGATGCGATCCTCGATCCGGTGGGGGCCAGCTACGGGCCGCTCAACCTAAAGCTGCTGGCCCGAGACGGGCGTTGGGTGATCATCGGTCTTATGGGCGGGCGCAAGGCCGAGCTGGACTTGGCGCAACTGCTGGCCAAACGGGTGCAGGTCACAGGTTCCACACTGCGCAACCGTGACGATACCTTCAAGGCTGAACTGCTGCGCGACCTGGGCCAACAGGTGTGGCCGCTGTTCAGCGAGGGACGGCTTTCACCGCAACTGGTGGACACCTACCCGGTGGCCTTTGCCGAGGCGGCGTTTGCGGAGCTGTCGAGCAACCAAGTGTCGGGCAAGCTGGTGCTGGTGATCGACCCTGGCTTGGTGTAAGCCGGGCAGGCCTATTCGCGGGTAAACCCGCTCCCACGGGGCTGGTGGGAGCGGGTTTACCCGCGAAAGGCCGGAACAGGCGCTGTGAGTATCAGCTCCAGCTCAGGATCGGCCACCCATTGATCTGCGCATGCTCACGCAAGACCGGATCCGGGTTGACCACATGCGGGTAGTCGACTTTCAGCAGCAGCGGCAGGTCATTGCGCGAGTCCGAATAGAAGCTGGCGCCTTCGAGGTTCTCCTGCTCTTGGTCCAGCCACTCCAGCAGGCGGGTGATCTTGCCTTCACGATAGGTCAGCACACCATGGGTCTTGCCGGTGTACACGCCATTCACCGCTTCCAGCTCGATGGCCAGGTATTCGTCGACGCCCAGACGCGCCGCGATCGGTCCCACCAGATGGGTTCCCGAGGCGGAGATGATCAGGATGCGGTCGCCACGCTTGCGATGTTCGGCAATGCAGCGGCAGGCGTCGCCAAAGATGATCGGTTCGATCACGTCCTCGACCCAGGGCTCGATCAGGTGTTCGACCTCCTCGAGGGTACGTCCTGCTATCGGCTCCAGGCTGAAGGCCATGTACTCCTCCATCTGCAGGTGGCCCTTGCCATACGCTTGCATCAATTCCTGGTCGCGGCGCAGGAATTCCTTGCCGTCGACCCAGCCCAACTGGGCCATCTGCTTGCTCCACAGCGAGGCGCAGTCACCGTGGATGAGGGTTTCGTCCAGATCGAATATTGCCAATGCCATTGTGTTGTTCTCCTTAGGCCACTTCTCGTAGCGCCGTGGGGTCGATCGACAGGGACACCCGCTGGCCATCGGCATGCAGGTCGGCCGATGAACGATTGAGCACGTCCACCACCAGTTCCACGCCACGCACCTGCACCCGGTAGCGGATGACGTTACCCAGCAGGCTGTGGCTGCGTACCTGGCCTTCGAGCTCGCCGTCCAGGTGCAGGCTGATGGCTTCCGGGCGGATCGCCAGGCGGGCGGCCACCGGGCGTTGCAACAGGCGGCTGGCGGCGTCCGGGTCGAGCAGGTTGTAGTTGCCGATGAAACCTGCGGCGAACAGGTCCACGGGCGCTGTATAGAGGGTTTCGGCATCCCCGCTTTGGACGATGCGTCCCTGGTTCATCAGGAAGATGCGATCGGACATCGTCAGCGCTTCTTCCTGGTCGTGGGTGACGAAAATCGTGGTCAGCCCCAGCTCGCGCTGGATCGCACGGATCTGCTCGCGCAGGTGCTTGCGGATACGCGCATCCAGGGCCGACAGTGGTTCGTCGAGCAACAGCAGACGAGGGCGGGTCACCAGCGATCGGGCCAGGGCCACGCGCTGGCATTGGCCGCCGGAGAGCTGGTGCGGATAGCGCCCGGCAAAACTGCCTAGCTCCACCAGCTCCAGGGCCTCGCGAACCCGGGCCTGGCTCTCGTCGGCCTTGGTCTTCTGCATGCGCAGGCCAAAGGCGACGTTCTGCTCCACGGTCATGTTGGGGAACAGCGCGTAGCTCTGGAAGACCATGCCGATGCCGCGCTTCTGCGGGCTGACAGGCACCAGGTCCTGGCCATCGAGCAGGATCCGGCCGCTGTCCACTGGGGTGAGGCCGGCGATGCAACGCAGCAGGGTCGACTTGCCGCAGCCGGAGGGGCCGAGCAGGGTGACGAACTCGCCGCGTTCGATCTGACAGTCGATGTCGTGGAACACCGGGCTGCCGGCATAGCTTTTGTGCAGTTTCTGTACGCTGACGAAGCTCATGTCAGGATTTGTCCTTGTTCAGGCGATTGGCGACCCAGGTCAGCACCAGCACGAAGGCGAAGTAGGAGATTACCAGTGCACTGTTGAAATGGCCGCTGCTGTTGCGCATGTTGTTCAGGTACACCTGCAAGGTCTCGTAGCGTGTACCCACCAGCAGGTTGGCGAAGACGAACTCGCCGAACAGGAAGGAAAACGACAGCAGCAGTGCCACCATCAGGCCCTTGCGCAGGTTCGGCAGCACTACCAGGAGCGCAGCCTGCCAAGTGCTGGCACCGAGCAGTTGGGCGGCGTCCATCAGGTCGCGCAAGTTGATCGCCTGCAGGTTGTTGGTGATCGCCCGGTACATGAAGGGCAGGGCGATGGTGAAGTAGCAGCCGATCAGGATCCAAGGCGTACCGACCATGGCCATCGGGCCACTGCCATACAACTGCAGCAGGCCCACCGAGGACACCACCGGTGGCACGGCGAACGGCAGGAGGATGAGGATGTTCATCAGCGCGTCCAGCCGGGGAAAGTGGTAATGCACCACGAACAGCAAAGGCAGGATCAGCACCACCGACAGCACCAGCGCCCCCACGCACACCAGCAGCGACTGGCCGAAGGCCGCGAGAAAGCGTGGCTCGCTCCACAACGCCAGGTACCACTTGAAGGTGAGGCCGCTGGGCAGCAGGCTCGCCGACCAACTGGTGGCCAGGGAGTAGAGCAGGGTGCCGGCCAGCGGCAACAGCAGGATGATGAACAGCAGGTACACCACAACCCGGTGATAGAGGCTGGTGCGAGGTTCAGCGCGCATGGTAGCTCCTCTTGAGCAGCCATTGATGGACCACGGTGACCAGTGTCATCAGCCCCACCAGCACCATGGCCAGGGCGCTGGCCAGGTTCGGGTCCAGGGTGATGTCGCCGGCCACCAGGGCCGCGATGCGGATCGGCAGTACGTTGAAGTTGCCGGTGGTCAGGGCGTAGACGGTGGCGTAGGCGCCCAGAGCGTTGGCCAGCAGGATCACGAACGTCCCCAGCAGCGCCGGAGCCAGCACCGGCAAGCCGATGTGCCGCCAGAACTGCCAATGGCTCGCGCCCAGCAGTGCTGCCGACTCGCGCCAATCTTCACGCAGGGCGTCGAAGGCCGGGTAGAGCAGCAGTACGCCCAGGGGAATCTGGAAGTAGGTGTACACCAGGATCAGACCGCTCTTGGAATAGATGCTGAAATCCTCGAGCAGGCCCACCTGCTTGAGCAGCAGGGTCAGGGCGCCGTTGAAGCCCAGCAGGATGATGAAGGCGAAGGCCAGCGGCACGCCGGCGAAGTTGCTGGTCATGTTGGCGAAGGCGCTGACGAAATCACGCAGGCGTGAATCCACCTGGCGCAGGGAGTAGGCACCGAGGGTCGCGATGACGATGCCGAACAGGCTCGACCAGAAGCTGATCTCCAGACTGCGTTGTAGCGCCTGCAGGTAGAACTTCGAGGCGAAGACCTTACTGAAGTTGGCCAGTCCCCAGCCGCTTTCACTCTGCAGGCTGTTGATGGCCACCCAGGCCAAGGGCGCGATCTGGAAAACGATGAAGAACACGGCAAACGGGAGCAGGCAGAGCAAGGCCAGGTAGCGGCCACGTTGGCTGGCATTCACTTGAGCAGCTCCCGGCAGACTGGCTTGTCATGGGGGGCGCCGAGCAGCTCGCAGATCGTGCCGCACAATTCGGTCTGCAGGGGCGTGGCCGCGGGGTCCAGGCTGAAAGCGTCACCGAACACGAACAAGGGCACCTCGCGCTCCTCGGCCAGCAAGCCATTGTGCGAGCGGTCGTTGTTCATGCCGTGGTCGGCGGTCACCAGCACCTGGTAGCCCTCCTGCAGCCACAGCGGCAGGTAGTCGGCCAGCAGGATGTCGGCGCTGCGAGCGGCATTGCGGTACTGGCTGCTGTCCAGACCATGGCGGTGCCCGGCGTCATCGATGTTCATCGGATGCACCAACAGGAAGTTCGGCGCATGGCGCCGACGCAGGTACTCGGCATCGGCCAGCAGGTGCGAGTCGGGGTAGTGGTCGGCGTAGTAGAACAGGCCGTGCTGGATCGGCAGCTTCGGCGCATGGGTGTGACGGTCGCGCAGCGGGTCGAAGGGCGAGCGGTTGTACAGCTCGCTGAACCAGTGATACGCCGCCGCCGCGGTCCCCAGGCCCGCTTCGCGGGCATAGTGGAAGACACTGCGCTGGGTGGACAGACGATTGATGTTGTTGTGCACGATGCCGCTGTCGATAGGCGGGACACCGGTGAGAATGCATTCGTACAGCGGGCGTGACAGCGATGGCAGCTCGCACTCTACGCGGTACAGGGCGGCACGGTCGGCCTCGACATAGGCATGCAGATGACCCATGGCATGGTGGGCCACCTGATGGTTGAGGCCGTCGAGCAGGACCAGGATGACGTTGTGTTGCATGGTGGCTCCCAGTGGAGCTGCAAGCTGCAAGCTACAAGCGGCAAGAAGAAGCAGGCATGTCGATCACCGGCTTTGACTTGAAGCTTGCAGCTTGGCACTTGAAGCTTTTTATTCCATCTCGATGATCACTTGCTCTTGCCACATCTGCGGCAGCTTCTTGGAAGTGGCCTCCCAGGCCTCGGCATTCTTGATCGGTTGGGCGGCGCTGTACTGCTCGTTCGGCAGCAGCTTGGCCTGCACCTCGGCCGGCAGCTTCAGGTGCTCGGCGCGAATCGGACGGGCGTGGCCGATGGCCAGGTTGGTCTGGCCGGCATCACTGAAAATGTACTCACGCGTCAACTTGGCCGCGTTGGGGTGCTTGGCGTACTTGTTGATGATAGTGGTATAGCCGGAGATCACTGATCCATCGGACGGGATCAGCACCTCGAAACGCTTGGGATCGATCTGCTCCCGGTAGCTCAGGCCGTTGAAGTCCCACACCACGCCGACTTCCACTTCACCCTTCTCTAGAGTCTGGATGGTCGGGTTGGCCAGCGACAGGCGCTTTTGCTGGGCGAGTTTGGTGAACAGTTGCAGGCCTGGCTGCAGGTTGCTCTCGTCGCCCTTGTAGGCGATGGCTGCGGCGAGCACGCCGTTGGCAGCCTGGGCGGCGGTGCCTACGTCGCCGATGGCGACCTTGTACTTGCCTTTTTCCAGGTCGTGCCAGGTTTTCGGGCGTTCGCTTTCCTTGACCAGGTCCTTGTTGATGATGAACGCGATGGTACCGGTATAGGCCAAGGCCCAGTGACCGTCCTTGTCCTTGGCCCACTCTGGAACTTGATCCCAAGTACTGGGTTTGTACGGTTGGGTCACACCTTTGGTGGCGGCGATGGGGCCGAAGGCGGCGCCCACGTCACCGATGTCGGCACTGGCATTGTCCTTCTCGGCATCGAACTTGGCGATCTCCTGGGCCGAGCTCATGTCCGTGTCGCTGTGCTTGAGCCCGTATTTGCTGGCAAGGTCCGCCCAGGTGCCTTTCCAGTTGGCCCAGGCATCGGGCATGCCCACGCTATTGACGGTGCCTTCCTTGCGGGCGGCCTCTTCCAGGGCCTTGAGATCGGTATCGGCGGCCATGGCCGAGGTGCACAGGGCGATGGCCGAGCCCAGCAGTGACGCCATGAAGAACTTTTTCATCCGAAGCTCCTTTGGTGGGGCCTTGCAGTGTTGTTGTAGGAAAACCGTTCGTTTGCGAACCTTTGGTCTAGGTCAGCAATCCTCGAGCCAAGGTAGGCCGGTTGCGTGACAGTTTGATGTACGAGCAGGCCAGCAACCCTGCGGTGCAGGCCCTGGCACTACAGCGTAGACCAGATCGCAGGCCTTTATTCGCAAGGCCTTGCTCGTTTCCTGGGCCAGCACTGGTAGTCTTTGTCACAGGATGTTCATCAGCCGTCCCTAGGCTTGCACTATTCTCCAATTGCCCAACATTGGGGCTGGACTAGTCCATACAGGTAACCTTGATGCACTCGACGCCACCGCGCGCGGTAACAGCCATCTGCCATGCCTTGCAGGAGCAGATCGAACACGGCCTGCTGGCGCCGGGCGGCAAGCTGCCGGCCGAACGCAAGCTCAGTGAGGTGTTCGACACCACGCGCATCACCCTGCGCGAGGCCTTGGTGCAACTGGAGGCCCAGGGGCTGATCTATCGCGAGGAGCGGCGGGGTTGGTTCGTGGCGCCGGAGCGGCTGACCTATGACTTGATCGAGCGCAGCCACTTCCATGCCATGGTCCGGGAGCAGGGGAGGGTGCCCAGTACCGAGCTGCTGTCGGCTCGGTTGCAACCGGCCTCGGCGGCAATCTGTGCGCGATTGCGTTTGCCGGCGTTGTCCAGCGTGGTACAGATCTGCCGCTTGCGTCGTATCGACGGTCGCGCGGTGCTGTATGCCGAGCATTACCTGAACCCCAGGTATTTTCCTGGGATCCTGGAGTTGGATCTCGGTCAGTCGCTGACCGAGATCTATGCCAGAGCCTATGGGATTGCTTATGGCCGAGTATGCTTCGAGATCCTGCCGACCGCGTTGCCGGCTCCGGCTGCCGCAGCCCTCAAGGTCTCGGCGGGTAGCCCGGGGTTGCATGTCACCCGGGTCAACAGCGACCAGCATGGGCATCTGATCGACTGTGACCTGGAATATTGGCGTCATGATGCGATATGCATTAGAGCGGACGCCGGTTGACGTTCATGGTTTCCATGCTGTTGCTGTTCTGGATGAGCGCCGTCAGTCCTGGCTCACCCGACCTCCATGCCGGGTCTGAAGCGCTTGGAGTTTGGAGGGATTACTGAGCGGCGGGTTTATGGCTGGCGACCAACGCTTTCAATCCGTTCAGCCCGGTTATGGCCGCGTCATATGCTTTTCGATAGACCGTTTCTCTGATCCAGTGATTCTCGAAGGCGGGATGGTTTTTTGAGCGAACGCAATATTCGAGGAAGCCCGAACGCCCTAATATGGGATCGATATGCTCGCGTTTTACGCTGAGTTTTCCAAATTCTGCGTCGATGGTCGCTTTGAGTCTATGGAGCAGCGCCTCAGTTGTTTCAATGTCCGCCGCCAGTTGTTGGATGAGGTCGTCCTTGGATATATTTTGGGATTTCAACAGCTCTTTCGTGCCCTTGTACATGGAGGAAAAGGGAACAGAAAGTGGAAGTGGCGCTTGGTCCGCAGCCTCAAGTACACCGTTTACCAGCTTGTTCGCAGTGACGTCGACTGCTTTCTCCCCGATCTTCTCCAGATTGATGTTCTCTTTTCTAAACACCTTGAGTTTGTGACTTATCCCACCTTTTGATTTTTTTTCCAGTCGCTTCGCCATATCGGTGTCCGGTACTGCATGAAATTCCGGAAGTGCTTTTTCCGCCGCTTTTTTAGCGACGTAGGCGCCTGCGAATGTTCCAACAACAGGTACAACGGAACCCAGTACACCCCCTCCTATACCTGCGAGTACACCTATGCCCTCCCGGACAGTTCCTCCTGCTACGTACAACGCTGCACTGCCTCGTTTGCTCTGCAAAAATGCCTCTACCTCCATCCGGGTATTTTGTATTTCTTGAGGGGCCGCCTCGAGCGCGGCATATTCGTAATAGACCCCCTTGGAGGACAGTCCCATCCCATCTTCCAATGTCGCCGGATTGTTGCGCACCATTCGATAGAGATTTATCCCGTCTATCGCAACGGCCGGATCCGCGCTCAGCCATCGTCCGCTCCAGGGTTGATAATAGCGGTAGCCGTAGTAGCACAGCCCTGTGGCATCGCGTTCTTTGCCCGAATAGCGCACGGTCTTGTAATCGGCTTCGACTTGGCTTCGGGCAGTCCAGACGGCCGTCCCCCCGAAAGGGTAATACTCTTCCTGACTGATGATCTGACCGTTGTCGTCCAACTCAAGACTGATGCTGTCGATGGCATTGCCATAGCTGTAGCGCACCGAGTCGTTGCTCATACCGGTTGGTACACCGGTTTCCCAGTGCAGTAGCCGCGCATTGACGCTGGTTGTTTGATCGAGGATGACGTGAAGCGCTTCTTTGAGGGAGTTTCCATTGGAACGGGTGCGCAGTTCCAAACCTGGTAAATAGAGCACCCGTTGAGTGCTGGTGTGTTGTGTATGGTTTTTCGCTATGCGTTGGTTCTTTGCGTCGTAGCGGTAGGTTTCCTGAAGCGCTGTCTCGGCGTTTTGCGTAAGCCATACCACCTCGGCCAGCTCCCCGCGTGAGGTCCAACGCAAGGGTTGACCGGGTTGGAGTTGCAACTGATTGCCCGAAGCGTCGAACAGAGAGTCGACCGTCGCGGGGTCTTCAGTGAAGTTGTGCGCGACGGCCCGGTTGGTACGGTCAGATACCGTCATGCTGAGGGTGTAGTTGCCCTGGGAAGCCGGTGAGCGATGGCATATACGGATCAAGTTGCCCCCGCAATCATAGTGGTAGCTGCGGGTGTAGTTGGTAAATGCACCGTCATTGGCGGGCAGTGGGATCGTGGGAGAGGGGGGCTTGGAATGTTGTCGCGCAATATTGGCCATTTCACGACCGCTGGCGACGACCAACTGATACAGGCTGTCATAACGGTAGCGGTTTATCGGTACGATTTTCTGGTTGCGCCAGAATCGCGTTGCTTCGGCGTCGTTGCGTACGCTGAGGACATTGCCGACGGGATCGTATTCGTACCGTAGATCCTGAAAAACTTTCGGTTCTTGTCGCGCGCCGCCAAGGCGTTCGGTCTTGCAGTGCATAAGGCGCAGGGTCGCAGGTTCGTAGGCGTAGGTAGTGACGACGCCATTACCCTGCTCTTCACGCAATTTATGCCCGGCGGCTGAGTACGCCACGAATTTCAAGACAACCTTTACCTTCCCGTCTTTAAGTATCAGGTAGCTGCTGGTGAGCTGGCCTGCCACGTCGTACGTCTGGGCTCGGATATGGCCGAAAGCATCGCATTGGCTGACTTGGGTCCCGGTAGCATCGGCACGACACGAAGTGGCAAAGGTGCCAGCTGTCATCGATTCATCCCAGGCGGACTCATCCTGCCCTTGCCAATCCGCCTCCAGATCCTCCGCCAGCAGTCTACGCATGGATGACAGCACCACCCCCGTCAATCCGACGCTATTCACTTCGGTGCAGCCGGCGGTGTCATAGTGTCGTACGCATTGGCCTGCAAGGTTTTGCCCCTTGACCGCTTCCGTATCGCTACCCCAGAACAGGCGTTCTATGACGCGTGTCTCTTCTGCGCTGGTCTGTTCGCTGATGCTCAAAAGTCTTCCTGCGAGGGAGGATTCTTCATAGGCCCAGCGGCGAATGACCCCCATGGCGCTGATTCGCAGCAGCGCGCGCCCCTGGGCATCGCTCAATGCCAGCGTGGTACCTGCATCGACACTCTCGGTACACAACGCCTCGCCAGTCAGTGATGGGTGGATGCTGTAGTTGGGCTTGAGGTTGGCGTCAATGCCGTCGCGCGAATGCAGGCGAGGATCGATGCTCTGAACGAGCTGTCCTCGTGCGTTGAATGTATGGCGGATGATACGTTCATCGAGCGTCGAGGGCGTGTCTGGGTGGCGATGGTAACCAATCTCACGTATGCCGAGCCCCCGGTTGTCTCGTACAGTGACGGTCGGCGTGCCTTTATGCAGCGAAAAATCCATGGTTTTGCTTCTTTAATCATGTTGGCGTTTCCCACATCGGTGGGTGGTTTACGATTCAGCATGATCAGAGGTTTATGTGCCAACAAGGCGAACAATGCTTAGTGGTGGCCAGGAAAAAGTACTGCACTTCACAGTTTTTTCCTGGTTGTATCTATGTGGCGGGAGATTCGCCAGTGCTGCCTCCACCCGCCGTCACGACCTGCACCGACAACCGTGGCGTCGCCAGATCCAGCCCTGCTTCATCGAGCTGGCGCTTCAAGGCCAGGTTGAACGCCCGCGACACCTCCCATTGCTTGATGGGCGCCGTCTTGAACCGCGCCCGCAAGATGGCCGACCCTGATTCGAAGCTCTCTACCCCCTGCAGCTCCAACGGGGACCAAATGTTGCGCCGCATCAGCGGGTCGTTGCGCAGCTTTTGCCCGACCTCGCGAATCAAGGTGATTGCCTGGTCGATCGCCATGCTGTGGGGAATGGCCACCCGGAAAATCGCATAACCGAATTCTCGCGAGTAGTTCTTGATGCTCTTGATCTCGCTGAACGGAATCGTATGCACGATGCCGTCGATGTCCCGCAGTCGCACGGTGCGGATGGTCAGGCCCTCGACCGTGCCCAGGTGGCCCCCCACATCCACGTAGTCGTCGATGGCCAAGGAGTCCTCGATGATGATGAACAGGCCGGTGATCAGATCGGCTACCAGCGACTGGGCGCCGAAACCGATCGCCAGGCCGATGACACCGGCACCGGCGAGCAGTGGGGTGACGTTCATGCCCATGTTGGCCAGGGCGACGATCACCGCGATGATGAAGATCGCCACGAACATGACGTTGCGGATCAGCGGCATCATGGTTTGTGCGCGGGCGTTGGCCATGCCCCGGCGTGAGCGCACCAGGGCGTGATGCACGGCTGTGTCGGCCAGGATCCATACCAGCCAGGCGGCGATCATGGTTCCGGCCAGGCCTACCAGGCGCATGCTCACGTCATGGCCATCGCCCTCGGCGAAGTTGATCATCGACAGGCCCCAGACCCGCAGGCCAAGTTCGATGAACACCAACCAGATGAACAGGTGTACCAGGGCGTAGCCGAAGTTGCGCAGGCGCTCGGCGTATACCTCCTGGCGGCGGTTGGCGCGCTTGGGATTGGCCGCATGACGGCGCACCAGGCCGTTGAGCACCATGCATACCACCACCAGCACGGTGCACATCAGCGATTGGCGCAGGGCCGTGCTGGTGTCACCGGCCGAGACGAACGTGGCGAACAGCGAGACAGCCACCAGGATCAGCGCGGGTACGAACCAGAAGCTGCCGAGGATCTCGATGGTGTCACTCAGGGTTCGTCGTGTCAGGCGGCGGGACAACGGCTGGTTGCGAATCAAGTGAGCGATGGGGCGGCGAAAACGCAGGATGAACAGGCCGGTGCACACCGCCGCCACCACATTGGCCAGGGTCGCGAGGGCATGGGCCAGGTGGCTGCCCAGGGCGGTCGTCATGCGCGGGTCGCTCATTGCCTCGCCAAACGCGGCGAAGCTGCCGATCAGCCACAGCGGGCGGAACGCCTGATGGCGCAGGATGTACAGGGCGCGATGGCGATGCGGGCCGTCGAGCAGTGAGAAGGCGATCACGCAGATCGCCGAGAACAGGGTGCCGACCACCAAGGCGTAGGCCAGGACCATGGCCAGTGATTTGCCCAGGGAAGAGGGTAGGGCGAAGCTCAGGTAGACCGTGAACACCAGTGCCACCATCCAGGGCCCAAGCTTGCGCAAGGCAAAGCGGACCAGGTCCCAGGTGCGTGGGTGTTGGGGCAGCTCTTCGGTCAGGCCGAAGCGCAGGCGCACGCGATGGCCGATCCAGTTGAAGGCATACGCCAGCAGGCTCCAGACCGCGATGATCGCAGCGAAGCCGAACAGGATCGCCGGCCATTGATGCACGGGAACGATCAGGGCCGCTAGCTCCTGCTGGGCCTGGTCGATTTCCAGGGACCAGCGCCGGAATGGGCTGGCGTCGCCGCTGAATTGCTTTTCCAGGTCGTGCAACGCGCCGCCGATCAGCCCGAGCACGCCCTGTTCGACGGTCGGTTGCGACTGTTTGGTGGCATCGCGCAGTTTTTTCAGGTCGGCCAGCAGCTTGGCGCGTTGTTGGTCGTTTTCCAGGTTCTTGATCACCTCATCGAGCGACTTGCCCAAAGGCTCGGTCGCCTCCGGCTGCGCTGGCGCACTCGATCCGAGCAGGCTTGGCAGACCCGCCGCCTGGACCGGGGTGATGAACATGAACAACAGCAGGAACAGGCAACGCAGGAGTGCAGGCACCGGGAAATCTACCTCAGGTCAAACGATTGACCGAGTGTAGAGGTTTATGAGGGCAGTTGCTCCAGGATCTTCCAGCAAGTGAGACCGAAGATACCCAGGGTTCCGATCCACATCATCAGTACGCCGATATTGCGTTCGCGCAGGCTGAAACCGATGGTCAGCAGCAGCAGGAACAGGAAGACCGGCAGGAACAGCGACAGGAACGTCATGGACAGGAATCCTTCTGAAAGATAGGGCCATGCTTTAAGCATAGCGGCTCGGGGCGCAGGCGAGATTGATCAGGGACAGGCATCGAGCCTGTCGACAGACTATCGGTGGGTGTTGGCGACGCCGGGGCTGGGCCGCAGAGCGGCCCTTGGCCCACTCAGGGCAGTTCGCGGCTACGGTAGAACGCGGTGAGCACCTTCACCAGGTGCGCCAGGTCATGGCTGCCGCATAGCTCGCGGATCGAGTGCATGGCGAAGGTCGGCAGGCCGATGTCCACCGTGCGCACGCCCAGGTGGCTGGCGGCGATCGGGCCGATGGTCGAGCCGCAACCCATGTCGCTGCGTACCACGAAGCTCTGTACCGGTACTTCCTCGGCCATGCACAGATGGCGGAAGAAGCCCGCGGTTTCGCTGTTGGTGGCGTAGCGCTGGTTGTTGTTGACCTTGATCACGGGGCCCGCATTGAGCTTGGGCCCATGGTTGCCGTCGTGCTTGTCGGCATAGTTGGGGTGCACGCCGTGGGCGTTGTCGGCCGAGACCATCAGCGAGCGCTGGATGGTGCGCACGTAGTCGTCGCCATCGGGCAGCAGGCGCTGCAGGGTCTGTTCGAGCATCGGGCCGTCGGCGCCGCAGGCTGAGCAGGAACCGACTTCCTCGTGGTCGTTGCACACCAGCACGCAGGTTTCGTCGCTGTCCGCCGCCAGCAGGGCCTGCAGACCGGCGTAGCAGGAAAGCAGGTTGTCCAGGCGGGCAGCGGCGATGAAGTCGCCATTGAGGCCGATCAGCGCGGCATCCTGGGTGTCGTAGAAGCTCAGCTCGTAATCCAGCACCACGTCGGCATTGAGGTCGTGTTCGCGGGCCAGTTGCTCGGTGAGCAGGGCGCGGAAGTCCACGCGCTCGTCACCGGCCACCTGGGCCAGGATGGGGGGCAGTTCGAGCTGAGGGTTGATCGCCCAACCTTCGTTGGCGGTGCGGTTGAGGTGGATCGCCAGGTTCGGGATCACCGCGATCGGCAGCTTGAAGTCCACCAGCTGGCTCTCGACCTTGCCGTCGCGACGGAAGGTGACCCGGCCGGCCAACGACAGGTCGCGGTCGAACCAGGGCGCGAGCAGCGCGCCGCCGTAGACCTCGACGCCCAGTTGCAGGAAGCCGTGGCGTTGCAGTTCAGGCTGTGGCTTGACCCGCAGGCACGGACTGTCGGTATGGGCGCCGACCATGCGGATACCGCCGAGCAATGGCGATTGCTTGCCCAGCTTGATGGCGATGATCGAGGAGTCGTTGCGGGTCACGTAATAGCGGCCACCCGGCACCGTGGCCCAGCTGTCGCGCTCGTCCAGGCGCTGATAGCCGGCGGCCTCCAGACGTTGGGCGAGGCTCGCGGTGGCATGGAAAGGCGTCGGGGAGGCCTTGAGGAAATCGATCAGGCCGGCATTCAGGGAATCGCGCATAACTCACTCCGGTTCGAGCTTCAAGCTTTAAGCTGCAAGCTTCAAGCAAGAGCGGCAGTTGGGGCAAGTTCCACGCCATCCGCTTTGGCTATTTCTTGCAATTTGTCGCTTGAAGCTTGTAGCTCAAAAAGGTGCCGGGCACTCGAACTTCAACCGCTCGCCCGTCACCGGGTGGGTGAAGCTCAACATGCTCGCATGCAGGCACAGTCGATCGTGGGCGGCCAGGGCTTGAGGGTTGGCATACAGGCGATCGCCCAGCAGTGGGTGGCCGATCGACAGCATGTGCACGCGCAATTGGTGCGAGCGCCCGGTGATTGGGGTCAGCTCTACCCGGCAGTATTCGCCACAGCGCTCAAGGATGCGCCAGAAGGTCAGGGCATGCTTGCCCTGTTCGTGGTCCACCACATGGCGGGGTTTGGTCGGTGGGTCGTAGCGCAGGGGAAGGTCGATGCTGCCGCTGTCCAGCGCCGGTTGCCCCCAGCACAACGCGGTGTAGGCCTTTTCGGTCTCGCGGTCATGGAACTGGCGCGAAAGCTCGCGGTGGCTGTCGGCATCGCGGGCCAGCAGGATGATGCCGGAAGTTTCCCAGTCCAGCCGATGAACGATCAGCGCATCAGGATAGCCGTTCTGCTGCAGACGGGTGATCAGGCAGTCCTTGTTGTCCTCGGCGCGACCTGGCACCGACAGCAACAGTGTCGGCTTGTTGACCACCAGGATGGCAGCGTCTTCATGGAGGATCTGGACGTTCGACAGCGGCATTGCAAAGTCTCTTTGGAAAGCACTGTGGGAGCGGCTTGTCCAATGCTTGCGTCAGCCTGGGCTGGCACGATCATCGGACAAGCCGCTCCCACAGGGGCGACCCGAAATAGCTGGATCAGCGATCGGGCAGGGTGATGTTCAGCTCCAGGATCGAGCAGCTACCCTGGTTCTCAAGCTCGATATGCACGTCGTCGCTGCCGATATTCACGTACTTGCGGATCACTTCCAGCAGCTCTTTCTGCAAGGCTGGGAGATAGTCCGGCTCGCTACGCTGGCCGCGTTCGTGCGCCACGATGATCTGTAGACGCTCTTTCGCTACCGACGCGCTGCTTTGTTTCTGTCTGCCACGAAAGAAGTCAAAAAGGTTCATGGTTTATTTGCCTCCAAACAGGCGCGCGAAGAATCCTTGCTTCTGCACATCGATGAACCGCAGTGGCTTCTCTTTGCCCAGCAGGCGGTCGACAGTGTCGCTGTATGCCTGACCGGCATCGCTCTGGTCGTCCAGGATCACTGGAATACCTTGGTTGGAGGCCTTGAGCACGGCCTGGGATTCAGGAATCACCCCCTTGAGCTTGATCGCCAGGATCTCTTCGACGTCGGCGATGCTGAGCATTTCGCCCTTTTCGACGCGCTCAGGGTGGTAACGGGTGATCAGCAGGTGTTCCTTGATCGGCTCCTCGCCGTTCTCGGAGCGGCGCGACTTGCTCGACAGGATGCCCAGCATACGGTCGGAGTCACGAACCGAGGAGACTTCCGGGTTGGTCACCACGATGGCCTCGTCGGCGAAGTACATCGCCAAGTGAGCGCCCTTCTCGATGCCGGCCGGGGAGTCGCAGATAACGAAGTCGAAGGATTCCTTGAGCTCCATCAGGACCTTCTCGACGCCTTCCTGGGTCAGGGCGTCCTTGTCGCGGGTCTGGCTGGCGGCCAGCACGAACAGGTTTTCCAGTCGCTTGTCCTTGATCAGGGCCTGCTGCAGGTTGGCTTCGCCGTTGACCACGTTGACGAAGTCATACACCACGCGGCGCTCGCAGCCCATGATCAGGTCGAGGTTACGCAGGCCCACGTCGAAGTCGACGATGACAGTCTTGTAGCCACGCAGTGCGAGGCCGGTACCGATAGCGGCGCTGGTGGTGGTCTTGCCCACCCCCCCCTTGCCGGAAGTAACCACGAGAATCTTGGCCAAGGTGTTTCACCCCTAAATAAACGGGACGCGTGTCCCTGCAAATACAAAAAACGGCAACGGGAAAAAGTTGCGCTAAAAATGCCGGCAAGTATCCGTTAAAGACGGGTGATGTTCAACACATCGCCGGACAGGCTGATCTGCACGCCAGCCCCCCACAGCGGGTCGCGGCGCAGGTCTTCGCACACCTTGTACTGACCGGCGATGGAGACCATCTCCGCTGTCATCTGCTGGCAGAAGATACGGGCCCGGGTGTTGCCCTTGATACCGGCCAGTGCGCGACCGCGCATGGCGCCGTACACATGGATGTTGCCATCGGCGAGAAGTTCCGCGCCGGGGCTGACCGAGGCGGTCACGATCAGATCGCCGCCCTGGGCGTAGATCTGCTGGCCGCCGCGGACCGGCGTCGTGATGATGCGGGTGGGGCGCACTTCAGGTTCAGCCGGAGGTGGTGGCGGAGCTGGCGCGGGTTCGGGTTTCTTCACCTCAGGCTCCGGTTCCAGTGGCCGCTCACGCGCACCGGAGGGCGGCAACACGGGCAGGTCGATGGCGATCGCCGCGGCGATGTCCTCGATCCGACTGGCCCGCACGGCCAGGGTGCGCAGGCCATGGTGCCGGCAGACGCGCATGAGGCCGGGCAGGTCGATCGTCCCGCTGTCGGCCGGCAGCTTGTCCAGGGCCAACACCAAGGGGGTATTGCTGAAAAAATTGGGGGCCTGGGCCACTTTCGCCGCCAGTTGCCGGTCGAGGGCTTCGAGGTCGTTGCGCGCCAGCTCCAGCACAGTGATGGCAAGCATGCTGCCCTTGAGCTGGAAGACGGGTGCGGTATCGGAGGTCGGGTTGAGGCTCATGGTCTGCATAGACGGCTTGTTGCGAAAAAAGTGCCCTGACTTATAACGATAAGACCCGTTGGCCGCAACCGCAGGCGAACCGATGTAGAATGGCCACCTTTGTCTTGCCGGAAGCTTCAATGGAACGCCCGCGTTTTTGTCCGTATTTTCTTCACCCACGATTTTGGGGCCTTTGGTTGGGCCTTGGCCTGCTGTGGCTGGTAGCCCAGTTGCCATACCGTGCCCTGCTGGCCTTGGGCCGTGCCTTGGGCGCGCTGATGTATCGGGTCGCCGGTGAGCGCCGGCGTATTGCCGCGCGCAATCTGGAGCTGTGTTTCCCGGAGCTGTCGCGCGACGAACGGCAACATCTGCTCAAGGAAAACTTCGCTTCGACCGGCATCGCCTTCTTCGAGATGGCCATGAGCTGGTGGTGGCCCAAGCCGCGCTTGGCCCGTCTGGCCCATATCGAAGGCCTGGAGCACCTGCAGGCCGCCCAGCGCGAGGGGCAGGGTGCCATCCTGATGGCCGTGCATTTCACCACCCTGGAGATCGGCGCTGCCTTGCTGGGCCAGGCTCATACGATTGACGGCATGTACCGTGAGCACGGCAACCCGCTGTTCGACTACATCCAGCGCCGTGGCCGCGAGCGCCACAACCTCGATTCGCTGGCGGTGGAGCGCGACGATGTGCGCGGCATGCTCAAGCTGCTGCGCGGCGGCCGCGCCATCTGGTACGCCCCGGACCAGGACTACGGCGCCAAGCAGAGCATCTTCGTGCCGTTGTTCGGCATTCAGGCCGCGACCGTCACGGCGACCACCAAGTTCGCCCGCCTGGGCAAGGCCCGGGTAATCCCCTTCACCCAGAAGCGCCTGGAAGACGGCAGCGGTTATCGTTTGGTCGTTCACCCTCCGCTGGAGGATTTCCCTGGCGAGACCGAAGAGGCCGACTGCCTGCGTATCAACCAGTGGGTCGAAGGTGTGCTGCGGGAGTGCCCGGAGCAGTACCTGTGGGCCCACCGGCGCTTCAAGTCGCGTCCGCCGGGAGAACCGCGGCTTTATGACAAGAAAAAACGCTGATCGCGGGTGACAACGATGGCGCCACTCCCCACCACAGGCCTGATCCTCTCCGGCGGCGGCGCTCGTGCCGCCTATCAGGTGGGTGTGCTGGCCGGTATCGCCGAGTTGCTGCCGCCGGGCGCGGCCAATCCGTTCCCGGTGATCGTGGGGACCTCGGCGGGCGCCATCAACGCTGTCACCCTGGCCAGTGGTGCCACGCGCTTCACCGAGGCGGTGCAGCGGCTGACGACCTTCTGGCAGAACTTTCGCAGCCACCTTGTGCTGCGCAGCGACTGGCCCGGTGTCATCCGCCAGGCCAGCCGCTTCGTCAGCCACAATTTGTTGGGGATCGGCGGTCAGGTCCCGGTGGCGCTGCTCGACAGCAGCCCCTTGCGGGGTCTGCTGCAATCACATCTGGATCTCGATGGAATCGGCCACTCCCTGGCTGCCGAGCAACTCAGGGCGGTGGCCATCACTGCCTTCGGCTATGAGTCGGGCCAGGCGGTGACGTTCTATCAGGGGCGCGGCACTATCGAGCCCTGGTTGCGCCATCGGCGCATCGGCGTCCCGACGTCCCTGACCATCGAGCACCTGCTGGCGAGCTCGGCGATCCCGTTGCTGTTCGCCCCGGTCAAGCTCGACGAGGAATACTTCGGCGATGGCGCGGTGCGCCAGTCGGCGCCGATCAGCCCAGCGCTGCACCTGGGCGCCAGCCGGGTGCTGGTGGTAGGGGTCAGCGGCAACCCGCAGCGGCCTTCGGCACCGATGCCGAACCAACGGGTATTCAGTGGGCAGCAGCCCAGCCTTGCGCAAATCGGGGCGCACATGCTCAACAGCACGTTCATCGACAGCCTCGAGGATGACATCGAGCTGCTCCAGCGCCTGAACCACCTCAGCCACCTGCTGCCGGCACACCTGAATGCCCGGCGTCTGGGCCTGGCGCCCATCGATGTGTTGGTGGTAGCGCCCAGTCAGCCGCTGGACGAGATCGCAGCGCGTCATCGCCGCGAACTGCCGGCGGCACTGCGCTTGTTCCTGCGCGGGCCGGGGGCGACCCGTACCAGTGGCGCGGGGGTATTGAGCTATTTGTTGTTCGAGGCCAGCTATTGCAGTGAGCTGATCGAGCTGGGGCGCAAGGATGCCCTGGCCAAGCGGCGGGAGCTGTGTCAATTCCTGGGGTTGAATACCCCTTGATGCTGCTGAGGGCCGCGCCCTCGATTCGCGAGTAAAACCGCGCCCACAGGCTTCTCGTGCGTGGGCGCGGGTTTGCCCGCGAAGGGGGTGAAGGACTTACTCGGCGATTTGCAGCTTGCGTGCCTGGGTGTACACGTAGCGCACCTTTTCGTACTCGAACGGTGAGTTCAGTTGCCCGTAGCGGAAGTTGGTGGTGTAGCGTTTGTCCACTGCCCGCAGCACGGTGATTTCCGGGTGATCGCTGCTGGCATCGGCAACATTGAGGAAGTTCGCCTCGCGTTCGCCCACATAGTCCACCACCAGCCCGGTGGTGTCGCGCAGGTTCGACGGCCCCAGAACCGGCAGCATGATGTAGGGCCCGTCGGGCACCCCATAGAACCCCAGGGTCTGGCCGAAGTCTTCACTCTGGCGCGGCAGGCCCATCGTGGTCGCCGGATCCCACAGTCCGCCCACGCCTATGAGGGTGTTGAACATCAGGCGTGCGGTGATCTCGGCCGAGCGCTTGGCCTTGAGCTGCAACAGGCTGTTGAACAGGTTGGGCACATCGCCCAGGTTGTTGAAGAAGTTGCTTACCCCGGTGCGTACGAAGCGTGGGGTGACGTAGCGGTAACCCTCGACCACTGGCAGCATCACCCACTGGTCGAAGCGGTAGTTGAAGTGATAGATGCGCCGGTTCATCGACTCCAGCGGGTCATAGACGTTCAGCGCGGTGAGGGTGGAGCGTTCGAACTCGCGCTGGTCGAGCCCGGGGTTGAATTTGAGTTCGCGCAGCGGGTCGAGGAAACCGTCGGACTCCACCGTCGGGGAGTCGGCCTTGTCGACTTCGACCACGCTGGCGCGGGGCGCTGTCTCGGCTGCCAGGGCGTTGCCGGCGACGAGCAGGGCGGTGACGAGCAGCAATTTGTTAACCACGGAAGAACTCCAGCATCGCATCGCTGTTGACGCGGTAGTTGAGGTTGCCGCAATGGCCGCCATGAGGGTAGAGCGTCAGGCGATCACCGAACACCCTGCGCAGGAAACCGATATCGCCAGGGCCGAGGATGACGTCGTCGGCATTGTGCATCACGGCGATCTTGGGGCTGTCCCGCAGGTAGTCTGCCAGTGCGTAGAGACTCACCTGGTCGATCAGTTGCAGTACGCTGCCGCCATCGGTGCGGGCTCGCCACATGGGGATCACCTGCTCGGTGATGTAGCACTCGAAATCGCACTGCAGTGCACGCTTGAAGAACGGCGTGAGGCTGCTGCCTTCGGTGATCGGGAACTTCGGCGGAATGATCAGGCCACGGCGGTTGACCAGGTCGGAGGTGAAGGCGATGTCGGCCGCCGAGAAGCGGAACGAGGTGCCGATCAGCATGGCCATCTGCTCGTTGGACAAGTGCTGGCGCGACTTCTGGAAGTCGTAGAGCAACGCCTCGTTGAGGTCGATGTAGCCCTTCTGCTGGAAGTACAGGGTGAGCTTTTCCAGCATCAGCTCATAGAACGTGGTGCTGTGATCGATGCCCTTGACCCGGGTCTGCACCAGCTTGTCCAGGTTGCTGACCGAGGTATAGAGGTTGACCGGTGGGTTGAGCAGCAGCACGCGCTTGAAGTTGAAGCTGCGCCGGGTCTCGTCCAGGTGGCTGACGAAGGCTGCGTCGAGGGCACCGAGGCTATACCCGGTGAGGTAGAACTCGCTCACCGGCAGGCGCGGGTGTTGGGCGCGCACGGCTTGCATGACGCGATACAGATCCTCGGCATCGTCCTTGCTCACGCCCGGCGTGGCAAAGCGCGAGGCAGCGCTCATGAAGTCCCAACTGGTGGGCGAGGACAGTTGCACCACATGGAAGCCCGCCTGGTAGAAGAGCTTCTTGAGGTATTCGTTGATGCTGCTGGAATAGGGCGCGCCGGTGCCGGCGATGAGAAAGATCAGCGGAGCCTCGTGATCCTGGCGGGCCAGACGGTACTTGAGCTTGCGCACTGGCCAGAAGTTGTCCGGCAAGGTGAAGGCTCGCTCCGGACGCAGGTTGAGGCTGTAGTCGGATTGGCTGATGTCCTCGTCGTTGGGCAGCGTGGGGCGCTGCTCTGGCGGCGTGGTGGCGATGGTGGCCTCGAACGGATTGGTCAGCGGATAGCCATAGCTCGCGGCGTCGATATCCCGCGCCGAGGCGGCTGTGGCCAGGAGCAGGCCGCAGAGCGAGGCGACGAGGCACAAGGGTCGTAGCATGGGATCCCCCAAGAAAGTACGTAAGGCAAATCGCTACCTAGGACCATGATAAGCAGGCCAAAGTTGCCTGCCGCAGTGTTCTCTGTCGTGCCAGATGTTGCCGCGACAGTCTACAGCGCGGCAAACGGTCATCCTTGGAACATAGCCACCGTGGCGGATTTTGCCTTGCAAGGTGGGCAAGGGCGTTTATGCTGGCGTTCATTTTCAACCCGTTGGAGTTCCCATGGCCCGCTCGCTGCCCATCGCCCTGTTGCTGCTGTTGCTGTCGGCATGGCTGGCTGCCAGCTATGGGGTGCGTTATGGGCTGATGGAGGATGCCCGCTGGGTCGGGCTGTGCAGCGCGGCGCAGGGGTACTGGCAATGCCAGGCCCGCGCGTGGCTGGGATTGGGCATCCATCATCAGGTGCTGGCCTGGGGCGCGCTGGGTATTTCGCTGCTGGCGCAGTGGGTGCCGGGGCGGGGCGGGTGGGGGTTGGCTGTGCTGGGGCTGTTGTTCGGGATTCCGGCTTTGGTGCTGTATACCGCGAGCATTGCGGTATTCGCGGTGGTGCTGGCGGGGTTGAGGTTGGTTCGACAGCCTGCGAATTAGCCAACAGCCGGGAGACCCTGCTTGTGGGTAAACCCGCTCACCGTGGGACTTGCGGGCGCGGGTTTACCCGTGAAGGCACCTCTTTTTTAGTTTTTGCGCAGACTGCGCCACAACGCTGCGACCATCGCCGCGCTGACAACCGTCCAGCCCCACGCCTGGATATTGTTCACCCCTTCGATGAACAACTGCGGCGCGATCCCGGCTCCGACAATGAACGCCAGCAACGCGATCTCGGCCCTGGGCGCCGCCACGGGGCGCGCGAGGTAGACAGCTGCCGGCAGCACCAGCGCCGCCGTGGGGAAACTGCGATAACGCGGGTCGAACACCATCGCCAGCATGCTCACCGCCGCCGCGAAACCCGCCGCCAGCAGCCACCATCGGGCATGACGTTCCAGCCAGGCGAACAGACGTTCGCGCCAGCCGCCGCGTGCGGCCAGTGCCAGCGCACCATGGGCCAGCACCACCAGGTTGAGCCCGGCCAGCAATCCTGACCACACCCATTCCCCGGTGAAACGCGCGTTCGTGCGCATCAGTTCGCCCCACAACCCCAGGCTCGCGGCACCCAGCGCGGCCAGCAGCGGCAGCAGCGTGGCCGCGTGCCGATTCCCAGGTCGTCCAGCCAACAGCAAGGTAGCAGCAAACAGCAGGACACCTGCCAGCCACCACTGCGGCCAGTACGGCAGATTGCTTACCGGCCCTTCGAGCACGCCTTTGTCCTGGCGGTCGGCGTCGTACAGCCCCCAGTAACCGCCAACCGCCCCCTCGCTGGCGCGCTTCCAGGGCTGGTCGAAGGCTTCGATCAGGTTGTAGCGCCAGCCATTGGCTTCGGCCAAGGCAACGAAACCACGGATGAAGCGCGCTTCGTTGGCTCGGCTCGGTGTGGCGGTTTCGCGCTGGCGCCCTTCGCTGGGCCAGCCGGTCTCGCCGATGAGAATGTCCTTGGGAGCAAAGCGTGCGCCGAACTGTCGGCGTACATCGGCCACATGGGCCAAGGCGTCGTCGATGCCGCGGGGGGCGTCTTCCCAGTAGGGCAGCAGGTGAATGGTGAGAAAATCCACCTCCGGTGCTATCTCGGGGTGCTGCAACCAGAACTCCCAGACATCGGCATAGGTCACCGGTACTTTCACCTGGCTTTTGACCCGAGCGATCAAGCCAGCCAGGCGTTCGCCGGTCACCTCCTTGCGCAGCAACGCCTCGTTGCCCACGATCACGGCGCTGACTACATCTGGATTGGCGTTGGCCGAGGCGATCAGCGCGTCGACTTCCTTGTCGGTATCCACCGGGTTGGCATTGACCCAGGCGCCAAGCATCACCTTCAGCCCATGTTTGCGCGCCAGGGCGGGAATCGCCTCAAGACCGGTCATCGAGTAGGTGCGTATGCACTCAAATCGCTCGGCCAGCAGCGCAAGGTCTGCGTCCATGCGGGCCGGGCGCAAGCGGAAGGGTTGGTCGAACGGCGACTGGTCCTTGTCGAACGGTGTGTAGGACGCGCACTGCAATTTGTGCGTCGGGCTGGCCACATCGGGTAGGTGCACCGGCTTGCCAAGCCCGTACCAGAACGCCCCGAGCCCGACCAGGGCGAGCAGGCAGGCAAACAGGTAGTGGGGCAGAAGGCGTGTGCTGCTGGGCATCGGGCGGTCCGTCGTCAGGCGCAAAAGTCTAGATGATAGCCGCAAACGCTCTAGATCAAGCATTCACCATGCAAGGATCACGCAGGGCGCAGGATTGGACGGTGATTGATGGCGATTTGCTGTCGTTTATCGGTCGGTAAAGGTCGTGCTCAGAGCAGGTCGGCTATGGTCTGAGGATGATGATGCAGCTTCCGAGACCTGACGAGGGGATGCTTTGATGGCTACGTTTACAAGAATGCGACGTTTCCTGGGTGTGGGGACAGCCCTGGTTTTGGCCATGAGCGCTGCACAGGCAATGGCCAAAGAAGTGAGCATAGGTTACGTGGATGGTTGGTCCGACAGTGTGGCAACCACCTATGTGGCCGCTGAAGTGATCAAGCAGAAACTCGGTTATGACGTGGACCTCAAGCCCGTCGCCACCGGCATCATGTGGCAGGGTGTGGCCACCGGTAAGCTCGACGCCATGCTGTCGGCCTGGCTGCCGGTCACCCACGGGGAATACTGGGGCAAGAACAAGGACAAGGTGGTCGACTACGGCCCCAACTTCAGGGATGCCAAGATCGGCCTGATCGTGCCGGAGTACGTCAAGGCTGCCAGCATTGCCGACCTCAAGACCGATGAAAGCTTCAAGCACAAGATCGTTGGCATCGACGCCGGTTCCGGCGTGATGCTCAAGACCGACCAGGCCATCAAGGACTACGCCCTGGACGGTTACAAACTGCAAGCCAGCTCCGGCGCGGCGATGACCGCTGAACTGGGCCGCGCCTACGCCAAGCAGCAGTCCATCGCCGTGACCGGCTGGGTGCCGCACTGGATGTTCGCCAAGTGGAAACTCAAGTTCCTTGAAGATCCAAAAGGTGTGTACGGCGCCGCCGAAACCGTCAACAGCATCGGCAGCAAGGAACTGGCGACCAAGGCGCCGGAAGTGGCCGAGTTCCTGAAGAACTTCCACTGGCAGTCCAAGGATGAAATCGGCGAAGTCATGCTGGCCATCCAGGAAGGTGCCAAACCTGATGCCGCGGCCAAGGATTGGGTTGCCAAGCACCCAGAGCGCGTGAAGGAGTGGACCGGCAAGTAATCAGCTTCCGTAGTCGACTCTGCTGTTTTCGCGGGTAAACCCGCTTCCACAGGTATTGCACAGGCCTGTGGGAGCGGGTTTACCCGCGAATTTGTTACGCAATCTGTAAAACACCATTGCATCTAAGACTAAGGTCGTCTGGTTGGTGTCCATCGGCGGAATAAAGTAAGGGCGGGTTCTCCCTTATTTGCGTTGCTGCTAGGACAAAAACAATGAACGACAGCATCTACCAATCGATACAGAACAGTCCGCGCTTCAAGGAACTGGTCACCAAGCGCGAGCGTTTCGCCTGGATTCTTTCGGCGATCATGCTTGGTCTCTACTGCAGCTTCATCCTCCTCATCGCCTATGGCCCGCAAATCCTGGGCACCAAGCTTAGCCCTGACTCGTCGATCACCTGGGGCATTCCCTTGGGCGTCGGCCTGATCGTTGCGGCGTTTGTCCTGACCGCTATCTACGTGCGGCGCGCCAATGGCGAATTCGATGAGCTGAACAAAGAGATCCTCAAGGAGGCGCAACAATGATCCGCCAAGCCAAAGCCCTGGCCGTCCTGGCCTGCGGTGCTTTCGCACCCGCCGTGTGGGCCGCTGATGCCCTGACCGGCGAGGTGCACAAGCAGCCGCTCAACGTCTCGGCGATCGCCATGTTCGTGGCCTTCGTCGCCTTTACCCTGGGTATTACCTACTGGGCCTCCAAGCGCAACAAGTCGGCCTCGGACTACTACGCCGCGGGCGGTCGCATCACAGGTTTCCAGAATGGCCTGGCTATCGCCGGTGACTACATGTCGGCCGCCTCCTTCCTGGGGATTTCCGCGCTGGTGTTCACCTC
Organism: Pseudomonas sp. PKS; assembly: GCF_051913525.1. NCBI lineage: Bacteria > Pseudomonadati > Pseudomonadota > Gammaproteobacteria > Pseudomonadales > Pseudomonadaceae > Pseudomonas > Pseudomonas sp. PKS. Next base: position 33,691 of record NZ_JBEGDO010000009.1, read on the forward strand.
CGGCTATGACGGCCTGATCTATTCGATCGGCTTTTTGGTCGGCTGGCCGATCATCCTGTTCCTGATTGCCGAGCGTCTGCGCAACCTGGGCAAGTACACCTTCGCCGACGTGGCTTCCTATCGTCTCGGGCAGAAGGAAATCCGCACGCTGTCGGCTTCCGGTTCTCTGGTGGTCGTGGCGTTCTACCTGATCGCCCAGATGGTCGGTGCCGGCAAGCTGATCCAGCTGCTGTTCGGCCTGGACTACCACGTTGCGGTGATTCTGGTGGGTATCCTGATGTGCCTGTACGTGCTGTTCGGCGGCATGCTGGCCACTACCTGGGTACAGATCATCAAGGCCGTGCTGCTGCTCTCCGGTGCCAGCTTCATGGCGCTGATGGTGATGAAGCACGTGGGCTTTGACTTCAATACCCTGTTCTCCGAGGCGATCAAGGTCCACGCCAAGGGCGAGGCGATCATGAGCCCGGGTGGCCTGGTCAAGGACCCGATCTCGGCGTTCTCCCTGGGTCTGGCGCTGATGTTCGGCACCGCCGGCCTGCCGCACATCCTGATGCGCTTCTTCACCGTCAGCGACGCCAAGGAAGCGCGCAAGAGCGTGCTCTACGCCACCGGTTTCATCGGTTACTTCTACATCCTGACCTTCATCATCGGCTTCGGCGCGATCCTGCTGGTTAGCACCAACCCGGACTTCAAGGACGCCGCGGGCGCCCTGATCGGCGGCAACAACATGGCGGCGGTGCACCTGGCCAATGCCGTGGGCGGCAGCGTGTTCCTGGGCTTCATCTCCGCAGTGGCCTTCGCCACCATCCTGGCGGTAGTGGCGGGCCTGACCTTGGCCGGTGCCTCGGCGGTGTCCCATGACCTGTACGCTAGCGTCTGGCGCAAGGGCAAGGCCAACGACAAGGACGAGATCCGTGTGTCGAAGATCACCACCATCGCCCTGGGCGTACTGGCGATCGGCCTGGGCATCCTGTTCGAGAACCAGAACATCGCCTTCATGGTGGGCCTGGCCTTCTCCATCGCTGCCAGCTGCAACTTCCCGGTGCTGCTGCTTTCGATGTACTGGAAGAAACTGACCACCCGCGGCGCCATGATCGGTGGCTGGATGGGCTTGGTTAGCGCCGTGGGCCTGATGATTCTGGGCCCAACCATCTGGGTGCAGATCCTTGGCCACGAAAAAGCCATCTATCCGTACGAGTACCCGGCGCTGTTCTCCATGCTCATCGCCTTTGCCGGTATCTGGTTCTTCTCTGTGACCGACAAGTCCAAGGCTGCCGAGGACGAGCGCGCGCTGTTCTTCCCACAGTTCGTCCGCTCGCAGACCGGTCTGGGGGCCAGTGGCGCGGTTTCCCACTAAGGTCTTTCTTCTGCTGTCATGACGCCCCGCTAGTCGGGGCGTTTTTATTGGCTATGAGAAATTTCGCAATGCCATAGGACGTTTCGCAGTTTCATTGGGACCAGTCTCGTTAAAAACGTAAGCCGGATTGCCCACACTTCTCGCTTCGACCCCGTACTCCTGCAAGGCCGATTGACGACCTCATGGGGCGTTTTTACACGTTGAAGCCCGTCGGCTGATGGATGACTGGATGTAGGCGTCGTCTGACGTGCCAAACGGATATTTCCTATTACGTTTGGGAGGCGTCCGACTATTCATATGCGTCAATCAGCGAACAATAGTTCCAGTGATAGTCAATTGGCCACTATCGGGCTTCTGCAAAGGCCAACTGCTGATTTGTAAAGGATGACACTCCATGAAAGTTGTGATCGTGGACGACCACCCCTTCATCCGTTCCAGTGTGAGCATGCAACTTCGCCAGGACAGGCTCGAGGTGGTCGGCCAGGCAGATAACGGCGTCGATGCCGTGCGCCTGGTACGCGAGCATATGCCGGACCTGGTGGTGCTGGATCTTGTGCTGCCCGATATGGATGGCCTGCAGGTTCTGCTCCGGATTCGGGAAATGCCACAGCCACCGAAGGTCCTGGTGCTGACTTCGCACCTGGCCGATTACTTTTCCTTGCGGTGCATGCGGGCAGGGGCGTCGGGGTTTTTGTCCAAGAGCGACAATCTCGACGAGCTGAGCAAGGCCGTGCTGGCCTTGCGCTCCGGCTACAGTTATTTCCCGGATGTGTCGTACAGCTCCGTCAACCACAAAGACATGATCACCACCGAGGCTCAACGCATCGCCGCGCTCAGTGATCGTGAAGTGATCATTTTCCAGTACCTGGCGCGTGGCTTGAGCAACAAGGTTATTGGCGAATTGATGCTGATCAGCAACAAAACGGTCAGTACCTACAAGACACGTCTGTTGGAAAAACTCAGGGTGAGCTCGTTGATCGAGCTGGCCGACCTCGCTCGCCGCAACCAGCTCATCTAGAACATTTCTCCGTGCCCTTACGTCTTTTACTGACGGCGTTGCTGTATTGCATCGCCGTCACCGTCGCCCATGGTGCTCCACAGCTCAACACGCATCCCTTTTCCGAAGGTGCTGAGCGGCCGGACCTGGACAATCGACAGCTTCGCTGGTTGTGGGAGCGCCGCACCTTGCGCCTGGGGGTGATCGATCGAGAGAACCCGCCGTTCGAAATCCTGGGCACAGGCTTGTCTTTCGAAGGTATAACCGCCGATTACGCCAGCCTGTTGGCCGCCCAGTTGCGGCTACAGGTGAAGGTCAAGGTGTTCACCTCCTTCGACAGTGCAGTCAAAGGCTTGCGAGCGGGTGATATCGACCTGCTTGGCTCGATGACAGTGGAGCAGGCCAAGGCCCAAGGCTTGCGTCTGTCCCGCCCCTACGTCAGCGATGCGCCCACCTTGTTGGCGCCGAGCGTGCGTGTGCCCCTGGACCCTAGGCAGGCTGTGCGTCTGGCAATGGTCGACGGCTACCGTGCACTGGATCAGGTGGGGGCGGCCTTCCCCCTGTCTCAGTTGCAAACCTACCCTTCGCCGGCGAGCGCCTTGGCCGCGCTGTCGCTTGGCCAGGCGGACCTTTACCTGGGCAGCGAGCAGGGGGTGCGCTATGTGTTGGGGCGCAATGAGTCTGGTGGTTTCGAGGAGGTTGGGCGTGCCAGCCTGCCTGAGCAGATGCTCGGCTTCGCCATGGCCGAGGACGACAGCCCGTTGGCGGACCTGGTCGATACAGCTCTGGGCAGCCTCTCAGTGTCCCAGCGCCTGGAAGTGAGCAAGCGCTGGCGGCCCACGCTGATCGACAGTCACCATCCCGAACCTCTGCAATTGAGCGTCGCCGAGCAGCTCTGGCTGCGCGACAACCCGCGTGTGACGGTATTGGCCGATGAGCATCTGGTGCCGTTGAGCTATCACGACGCCAATGGCAGCTGGCGGGGCATGAGCCTGGACGTCCTGCAACTGATCGAGCGCCGCACCGGCTTGCAGTTCGATGTTCGGCCCGGCGGTACCATCGAGCGGATGATCGATCAACTGCGTCAGGGGCAGGCGCAGTTGATCGCCGGCTTGCCCGATAGCCCGGGACGGCGCCGATACTTGAGCTTCAGTCGTGCCTATCTGAGTGCACCGCGGGTATTGGTGACGCGCGATGAGCCCCAGGCGCCGACGGCGCTTGCGCAGTTGCAGGGGCAGCGGTTGGCGCTGGTCCAGGGCAGCGCCGTGCAGGATGAACTGCATCAGCACTATCCAAAGCTTCGTCAGTTGAACGTTGCAACCCCGGTGGACGCGCTGCACGCCGTGGCCAAAGGCAAGGCCGCCGCTGCCGTGCTGACCTTCGATGACGCCCGGCCCCTGATCATCCGCTGGTACCCGGGGCGCTTGAAGGTCGGCGCCAGCCTGGCACTGCCGCCTGTGCATTTCGCCTTGGCGAGCCTTCGCGGGGCGACGGAGCTGCAAGGCATCATCAACAAGGCCATGTTCAGCCTGGCGCCACAGGAAATCGACGCGCTGGTGCGCCGCTGGCGCAACCCCATGATCGTCGCCGACGGCAACTGGCCTCGTTATCGGGCCACGGTAATGGCAGGCTTTGCCGTGATCGTCGTATTGCTGGCCATGGCATTGCTGTGGGTGCGTTACCTGCGGCGCCTGCACCTGCAATTACGGGGGGCCAAGCAGGACGCTGAGCAAGCCAGCCAGGCCAAGACCGACTTCCTGGCCACCATGAGCCATGAAATCCGCACCCCCTTGCATGCGGTGCAGGGCATGCTCGAACTGGCCCAGCGCAAGGCGGCCCAAGGGGTACTCGATCGGCTGGCCATCGAGGTTGCCAGCGATGCGGCACGTGGCCTGCTGGAACTGATCGGCGACATACTCGATATCACGCGTATCGAGTCCGGGCACCTGAAACTGGTGCTTGAGCGGGTTCGATTGAATGAGCAGGTTGCCCGGGTCGTGCAGCTCTTTGCGCAACAGGCCAAAGGTAAAGGACTGGAGTTGCTCCTGGATACGCAAGGTCCGGTCGAAGCGCAGGTGATGCTCGATCCGCTGCGGTTCAAGCAAGTGCTGGCAAATCTGTTGAGCAATGCGGTCAAGTTTACGCCGCAAGGCCATGTGCGTGTGCGGTTGCGGGCACGGCAGGATGAAACGAGGCTGCTGGTCGAGTTGCATGTCGAGGACACCGGTATCGGCATCGATGCAGCCGAACTGGACGCGCTCGGCCAGCCCTTCCGCCAGGCCAGCAATCAGCGGCAATCGGCCCGTTGCAGCGCCGGCCTTGGCCTGGGCATCAGCCGCAGCCTCTGCCAGATGATGGGTGGCGACCTCAGGTTGCATAGCGTCCTGGGGCAAGGAACGCGCGTGGAACTGAACCTTGACCTGGCGCTGGCACCTGAGCGTGAGCAGGCCCTGCCCGCCAGTGCGCCACCGGCCATGGCGGGGGAGCTGCGCTTGCGAGTACTGGTGGTCGATGACTATCCGGCCAATCGGCTGCTGCTGGCCCAGCAACTGGACTTTCTCGGTCACCATGCCCGGGTGGCCGAGGATGGCTCACAGGCGCTGCGCCTGTGGCTCAAGGAGCACTTCGATGTGGTGATCAGCGACTGTAACATGCCGCAGCTCAATGGCTATGCCTTGGCGCGGGCCATTCGCGAACACGAGCGTCGCAGCGGCAGGTCGCGTTGCCGCTTGATCGGCCTGACGGCCAGCGCCATGACGCGCGAGCGCCGGCGGTGTCGTGCCGTCGGCATGGATGATTGCCTGTTCAAGCCGCTCGGCCTGGATAGCCTGCAACGGGCATTGGCCGATGGCATGCGCCAGCAAGACGCAGAGCAGCCCATGCTCGACCTCGAACACCTGCTGCGTCTGGTCAACCGGGACCAGGTAGCGCTCAAGGCCTTGCTGGGCGACCTGCGCAGCAGTAACCAAGAGGACCTGCAGCGCCTGGAGGCCGTGGGCAACGATGCGTCGGCGTTGGCGGGGCTGGCCCATCGCGTCAAGGGCGGGGCGAGAATCGCCCGGGCTGATCGACTGTACGAACGGTGCGAACAGCTCGAGCGAAGTTGTGCCACGCAACCACTGGATGTCGAGCGCCTGCGTAACGATGTCCAGGCGCTGCGCCGAACGATGATGCAGCTGGAGCATCAATTGGCGAGGATGCCGGCCCGCGGTGTTCAAGGCTGAGCACCGTATGAAATTTCTACAGTACGCTCGGAGCGGTCCTGCATATACACGTACAGCGCTTGTCGATAATTCACTCCGTCAGCGGCGAATTGCCGAGATGACATTTCAGATTTTTCAAGGAGATGAATGGAATGAAAGCGCGTTTTCTGGCTATCCCTTTTCTGGCTCTGGCTGCAGGTTCGGTGACAGCCGCCGAGACGATCGAGAAGCAGATCCAGGTCATTGCCCAGGTACCGACCGAGAAGTTCTATGTCGAGCCGGTCGGCAACTGGATGGACGATCCGCAAGCGCTTACCTGGAACCCGCAGCGTGAGGACTTCAGCGAAATTCGTCGTCAGTTCCAGGCCAAGAGCACCATCGGTCCCGTGACGGCCTTCCTGCTCAACCAGCCAGAGGTCGTCAGCGGTATCGACAAGTTCGGTCTGAACGTCACCCTGGCTGGCAAGGCGCTGGGCCTTACGCCTGTTCCGCTGTTGACCAAGGAGCAGGCCGCTGCCGGCACCACCATGGATTTCGTGGTCAGCGCGGTGAAACCCACCGGTGGTTATAAGGCCGGCTCCTATCAGGGCATGGTCAACATGATGTTCGAAAGCGAAGCCCCAGGCGGCGCCTGATTCCTCTCTGCGGCATACCGCACTCCCTCTTCATTGCCTCCCTCCGCTGCTCTATGTTCTTCGAGCGGCAGGGGGTAGGCTTTGCCTGCGGAAAGAGTCATGTTCCACTTCATTGCACTTCACCGTTATCTGCGCGGTTGGCTGGTCTGTAGTACCTGCCTGATGCCCTTGCAGGCCTGGGCCGAATCTCAGGTTCCACCTTCTGTGGTTCGCCAATTCGATGGGTTGCCGCGCGAGTTCGAGGCGCATTTCTTCGACGTGCCGCTGGCGGTTCGCGTCGAGCTGGATGGGCGTTACCTGGGCGACGCCATGGTGATCCTGACCCGCGACGAACGCGTGCAACTGCTCGAGTTCACCGATACCCAGGAAAGCCGCGAATCGCCTGTGGTTCGGCGTCAATGGCAGGAGCGTCTGCAGGCCGGGCGCCTGCTTGGAGACTGCACTCGCAACTGCCCTGATGGGTTGCAGGCCATTCATTACAGCCTGGCCAACTCCCAGCTCTCCCTGGTCACAGCCAATGCCGAAAACAGCGTGGATCATCTGCGTTATCACAAGATGCCTGAGGGTGGCAGTGTGGGTTTGCTCGTGCGTAACCAGCTCAACCTTGTGCATGATGGTGACGACACCACCGGCCGCATCGCCTTCCAGGGCCAAGGCAGCCTGGGCAACTGGACCACGGTCGCTGACGCCCAGGCCGACCGCGTCAGCCAGAGCCAAGTGGGCACGCGCTATCGCATGGACCAGCTCTATGCCGAGCGTCTGCTCGAGCAGAATTTCTTCCGTTTGGGTTACTTCACCCCAGGCGCCCAGGGCTTGACGCGCCAGCCCACATTGCTGGGCGACGCCCCCGATACCACGCTTGGGTTGATGTTCGGCAGCAGCGACAGCCTGCTGATCGACAACGGCCAGCCCAGCTCCACACCGATCTATGTCACGCCCAACCGCCAGGGGATCGTCGAGATCTATCGCAACGGTGTGCTGATCAACAGCCAGCCGGTACAACCGGGTCTGCAGACCCTCGATACCCGTGTATTGCCCGGTGGCATCTACGAGGTGGAAGTGCGCCTGGTCGAAGACGGTCAGGAGACCTCGCGTACCGAGGCTTTCATCTACAAACCTTCTAACTGGCGCAACCCGGAAAGCCGCTGGCGCTACAACGCCTACCTGGGGCAGCAAACCAGCCTGTTGAACAACTGGGGATATGAGCGTCAGGACAGCTTCGGCGGCGGCGTGATGAGCAATTACCTGCTGCATCCGCGTGCGGTGCTTGGCTTGTCCGCGCAGCGCGTGGACGAGGCGCTGCAGTACGGCACTTCGCTGGACTGGGATGTCCTGGAGCGGCTGAAGCTCTATGGCAACGTCAATTACACCGAAGACCGTGGCACGGGCTACGACATGCAGCTCATCCAGTCCTACGCCCAGGGGTCGATGGTGCTCAGTCACAGTCAGTCCTGGGTCGAGACCGGCCGTACCCATCGGGGCGAGGCGTCCCGGCAGGAGCAACGCAGTCAGTCGAGCCTGTCCCTCAGCCACCGGGTCACCCAGCGCAGCAATGCGACCTTGCGCCTGTCCCACAGCTCGGGTTCAGCCAGCGGCACGGGCATCGACCTGGGCTGGGCGTTTTTCGGCAAGATGTTGGGCTCCGACGCCAACTGGCGTCTTTCGGTGTTCGACCGGCCCGGTACCGCCAGCAGCGGCGATGCGCGCAGCCGTGGCGTCAACCTGACGTTGAGCATGAACCTGGGCGGGCCGGGCAAGCGTATCGCTGCTAGCCTGGGCAGCCGTACCTCGCGTGATGGGCGCAGCGACCAGCACGCGTCGGTGTCCTATCAGCAGGATGTGGACGCAGGTCCTGTGCAAAGCCTGGGCGTCAGTACGACGATCGACCGCTACGGCACCGGTTTTGGTAGCAATGTCCAACTGCAAAGCGACAGCCTGTACGGGGATGCGTACGCGCAAACCTCGACGATCAACAACACGCTCAGCGCCGGCCTGAACCTGCAGAGCATCGCGGCCTTCGGCGGCGGCAAGATGGCCATGAGCGGCCAGTACCTGACTCACGAGGCGGGCCTGATCGTGGATGTGGATTCCGATGTCGATGGCCTGAAACTGCGCGCCGACGACCAGCAGGGCAGCAGCGCCACCTTGCGCCCGGGTCGCAACATCATCCCGGTCACGGCGTTCAAGTCAGGTCATGTGCAGTTCGACTTCGACGGTGACGATGCCCCGGCTGCTGTCATTCAGCCGTCGGGCCTGGACTATCACCTCAACCGGGGGGGCGTGGAGTACCGCCAGTTGCATGTGATGCGCACGGTCACGGTGCTTGGCAGGCTGCTCGACGAGAAAGGCCAACCCATGCGTGGCGCGCATGTCATCAATCATGCCAGCCGCGGTGTCAGCGAAGCCGATGGGTTCTTCTCGGTGGAGATGAGCCATTCCACGCCGACTTTGGAAATTCGCCAGGCCGGTACGGTGAGCTGCCTGCTTAGCCTGCCAGTGAACAGCTTGAAGCGCGAAGGCGATGTGCTGCTGGCGGGCGACCAGGTGTGCCGCACCAGCAGCCTGGCCGATCGCGGTAACGCACCCGAAGGTGATTCATGAGAGGCGGCCTGCGGTATCGAGACCGCAGGCCAAGGATGTCGTTAGCAAACCGGAGGTTGGAAATGCATGGGTTCAAATCGCTGTGCCTGGCGCTATTGTTGGTGCCACTGGTGGCCAAGGCAGGCCCAGAGCTCAACGTTGGCGGTCTCTACGACTACCTGGAGGACGGCAAGAGCACCCTGCTTAAGCGTATCTACAACGGGGGGGACGCCACGGCCTTCGTCAAGGTCAGTGTTGCCGAGCTGGTCTATGGGGCAGATGGTGTGCCAAAGGAAGTGGACCTGGAGCAACTGCCGCTGGAGCAGCGTGGCGTGATCGCCAGCCCCGCACGACTGATCGTGCCGGCGCGCGGCATGCAGGCCGTGCGCCTGCTGTATCGCGGCGAGCGTGACAAGGAGCGCTACTTCCGCCTGCGCTTCGTGCCTGTGCTGCCGGAGAAAAACGATGGCTTCGCCATCAGCGCGGCTGACGCCAAGCAGTACAGCGATGCCCTCAAGGCCGGCGTTCAACTGCTGGCCGGCTACGGCACTTTGCTGTTCGTTCGCCCCCAAGGCGCGCACTTTCGCACGCCCATGCATCGGGAGGGCGCGGACTTCGTGGTGGTCAACCAGGGCAACAGCACGGTGGTGCTGGACAACTTCCGACATTGCGTTCGAAACGGCACCGAATGCGTTGCAGGTACCAAGCATCACCTGTTGCCTGGCGTGATGCGCAAGTTTCCCGAGCGGCCAGGGCGTGAGTATCGCTTCGAGTTGCTCGAAGGAGGGCTGCGCCAGGAGCTGGCGTTCAAAGACTGAAACAGCCCGTTGTCCATACACGCTAACCAGGAGGGCGTGTTGATGTGGTGTTTGCCCCAAGGATTGCAAGCGACCGCGGTGCTGCTTGTTCTTCTGTTGTCGTCGTGGGCCGAAGCGGCCAATGTCACCATTGGCGCGCGGTTCCGTACCGAGACGGGTAATCATTTTCTGTTTGCGCTGATTTGCCAGCAGCCCGACTTGGCTGAAGGGCTTTCGCGCCATTGCGGTCTGGACCTCCAGGCCCTGCAGGTCGAGCTGAAACGACGATTGAAGGATCAACCCGGCGGTAATACCCAGAGCGTGGTGTTCTCCGAGTCGTTGGTCGGAGTCTTGGACGACGCCTGGGAGCGGGCCTGCGTGCAATGGGGACATTCGTCGATTGGTGCGGCTTGTTGCTGGGCGTCATGGTTCGAACAGGGCGCAGCGCATCATCTGGAAGTGGCCTCCCTGCACGCCTGGCTTGCCTGCGATACGTCCGCGGCAGTGGCGTGGTTGCGCACTCAAGGCCCGGCGCAGCGGACACCTGGACGGCAAGCAGGGGCACTGGAGGCGTACGGCCACAACCTGACCCAGCAAGCGCGCGAGCAGCGTCTTGATCCTGTCATCGGGCGTGAAAAGGAAATTCGCCAAGTCATCGATGTCTTGCTGCGTCGTCGACAGAACAATCCGCTGTTGGTCGGGGAGCCCGGTGTGGGAAAGACTGCACTGGTAGAAGGGGTCGCGCAGCGCATTGCGGCCGGCGACGTGCCGCAAATCCTGAAAAACTGCGAAGTCTACAGTCTGGACCTAGGCCTGCTGCAGGCAGGGGCGAGTGTCAAAGGCGAGTTTGAGAAGCGCCTGCAAAGCCTGGTGGACGAAGCGGCGGCCTCGCCTGTACCGGTGGTGCTGTTCATTGACGAAGCCCATCGACTGCAAGGCGCAGGTGGCATGGCTGGGCAGAACGATGCGGCGAACATGCTCAAGCCGGCGCTCTCCCGAGGCCAGTTTCAGGTTATCGCCGCGACCACCTGGGCCGAGTACAAGAGCATCTTTGAAAAAGACGCCGCGCTGGCGCGTCGTTTCCAGTTGATCAAGGTCGAGCCACCGAGCGAAACATCCGCCATTGCGATGCTGCGCCATGTCGCTCCGCTGCTGGAGCGGCACCATGGGGTGACCATTCTCCACGAAGCGATCGAAGCGGCCGTGCGGTTGTCGTCGCGTTACATCATCGATCGCCAATTGCCCGACAAGTCCCTCGCATTGCTGGATACGGCGTGTGCTCGGGTCGCCCTCTCCCAAGCCCATGTTCCGCACGCCTTGGAAGACCTGGACGCACAACTGGCCAGTCTGGTCAGCCATCGGGATTGGTTGGCGCGCGAGAAGCGCGAGGTTCGGCTGCTGGAGGAGCTTGTCAGCACCCAAGCACGGCTCCAGCGAGCTCGAGAGGATGTTTACCAGCAATGGCAGCAGCAAAGAGCCTGGGTACAAGAAACGCTTGCCGGAATGCCCGCTGGCGATGTCGCCAGCCGATCCCTGGCCGAGGCGCATGAACAGCAGGTGATGGTCCATGTCCACGTCGATGCGATGTGCGTGGCGCATGTGCTTTCGGGCTGGACCGGAATCCCGCTTGGCAAGCTCAAGGAGCGCACGCAAGCCAGCGAAGCGACGTTGCTGGGCCAACTGCAAAGCCACGTGGCCGGTCAGGAACCGGCATTGAAGGCGCTGGCCCGCAAACTGTTCATCACTCGAGCGGGGCTGCAGGCACCGGACAAGCCGGCAGGGGTGTTCATGCTGGCCGGCCCCTCGGGGGTGGGCAAGACAGAAACGGCGTTGGCATTGGCAGAGGTGTATGGCTCAGGGCCAGAGAGCCTGATCACGCTGAACATGTCCGAATATCAAGAGGCGCATACGGTCTCTGCACTCAAAGGGGCACCGGCCGGCTACGTAGGCTATGGCAAAGGCGGAAGATTGACCGAAGCGGTCAGGAAGAGACCGCACTGCGTGCTGTTGCTGGACGAATTCGAAAAAGCTCACCCCCGCGTTAAGTTGTGTGTTTGAAAGGGCCCGAGGCAGTCTCTCGTTTTCCGTTGGATTGGAGAGTCAGACATGCTGGTGATAGGGCGTCAGGTGGGGCAGGGCATCAAGATCCGGGACGACATCACGATTCGGGTGTTGTCCGTGCAAGGGGGGGAACAGGTACGCCTGGGCATCGAGGCTCCAGCCCATATCACGGTAAATCGTGAAGAGATCAGCGACAGCGTCAAACAAGCCCTGGCGCAGCGGCGTCAGGGCAAGCAGTCAGTCGAATAGCTCCCTGGGCACTTCGTGCTTGGCCAGCAATTGGCATTGCTGACTTTCAAGATCGAACAAAATGAACGCCTGACCCTTGGCCAGTGCCTGGCGGACCCGCAGTACGCGGGTTTCCAGGGGCGTGTCGTCGCCGTTATCGGTGCCGTCGCGGGTAACGAAGTCCTCGATCAAGCGGGTGAGGGTTTCGGCTTCGAGTTGGTCGTAAGGGATCAGCATGGTCACAAAGTCTTGGCTGGGATGGGGTGCATGCTACGCCAATCGCGAGGGGCTTGCCTGAGGCTACTGCGTCTCCTCGCCTCAGGCGCTCAAGTCTTGTTGCCAATCAGGCTGTCCACTGCCGGCACCCTCGTCTCGCTTTCCATCTGGGCATCATGCTCCAACTGATGGCTGAATCGCTCGAGCGATGCGTTGGCGGGGTGCGAATCGCTGGCGAATACCGGTGGACTGAGCAGATAAGCAGCCAGCAAGCGGCTGAGGGCGGCCAGGCTATCGATATGGGTGCGCTCATATCCATGGGTGGCATCGCAACCAAACGCCACCAGCGCGGTGCGGATATCGTGCCCGGCCGTGACGGCCGAATGGGCATCGCTGAAGTAATAGCGGAAGAGGTCACGGCGCACTGGTAGGTCCTGGTCGCCAGCCAGTTTCAGAAGGTGCCGCGAGAGGTGGTAATCATAGGGGCCTGAGGAGTCCTGCATGGCCACGCTCACGGCATGTTCGCTTGAGGCCTGCCCGGGCGCCACCGGAGCGATGTCGATGCCGACGAACTCGCTCACGTCCCAGGGCAGCGCCGCAGCGGCACCAGAGCCTGTCTCTTCGGTGATGGTGAACAGCGGGTGGCAGTCGATCAACGGTTGGTGGCCGCACTCCACCACGGCCTTGAGTGCTGCCAGCAGTGCTGCCACGCCAGCCTTGTCGTCCAGGTGTCGGGCGCTGATATGACCGCTTTCAGTGAACTCCGGCAGCGGATCGAAGGCGACGAAGTCGCCAATGGCTATCCCCAGTGCCTCGCAGTCGGCGCGTGTAGCGCAGTAGGCATCCAAACGCACTTCCACATGCTCCCAACTGATCGGCATCTGATCGATGGCAGTGTTGAAGGCATGCCCGCTCGCCATCAGTGGCAGCACGCTGCCGCGGTACACACCCGTGTCGGTGAACACGCTGACGCGGCTGCCTTCGGCGAATCGACTGGACCAGCAGCCCACCGGCGCCAGGGCCAGGCGGCCGTTATCCTGCAATTGGCGCACGCTGGCGCCGATGGTGTCCAGATGCGCCGAGACCGCGCGGTCGGGCGTGTTCTGACGGCCTTTTAGCGTGGCGCGGATGGTGCCGCGGCGGGTCAGTTCGAAGGGGATGCCCAATTCGTCCAGGCGTTCGGCCACGTAGCGCACGATGGTATCGGTGAAGCCGGTGGGGCTGGGGATGGCGAGCATTTCCAGCAGCACGCGTTTGAGGTACTCGAGATCGGGTTCGGGGTGTCCGTTAGACATCAGGTACTCCTTGGGTTGGCGCTGTTCTCTTCGCGGGTAAACCCGCTCCCACAGAGCCGCGCCGAGCCCAATGGGAGCAGGTTTACCTTGTGCACGGTTTCATGTCGGTGCTCGGCTGTGGGGAAAGAGCAGGTCGACGAAGCGCTCGGCGGTCGGTTGCGGCTCGTGGTTGGCCAGGCCCACCCGCTCGTTGGCTTCGATGATCACGTAGTGCGGGTGCTCGGCATCGCGCACCATCAGGTCCAGGCCCACCACAGGGATGTCCAGGGCGCGCGCGGCGCGCACGGCGGCGTCAGCCAGTACCGGATGCAGGCGCTCGGTGACGTCTTCGAGCGTGCCGCCAGTGTGCAGGTTGGCGGTGCGGCGCACGGCAAGGCGTTGTCCTGCCGGCAACACACTGTCGTAGTCCAGGCCCGACGCACGCAAGGTGCGTTCGGTCTCCTCGTCGAGCGGGATACGGCTTTCGCCTCCGGTGGCGGCCTGGCGTCGTCTGCTTTGGGCTTCGATCAAGGCCTGGATGCTGTGTTTGCCGTCCCCGATCACCTGGGCCGGGTGACGGATCGCTGCCGCCACCACTTCGAAGCCGATGACCACGATGCGCAGGTCCAGGCCTGGGTGATAGCTTTCAAGCAGCACCCGGCTGTCGAAGCGGAGGGCCTGCTCGACGGCCTGGTCGATCTCCTCCAGCGTCCCCAGGTTGACTGCGACACCTTGGCCTTGTTCGCCGTCCACCGGTTTGACCACCACGGCGCCGTGCTCTTCGAGAAAGGCCAGGTTGTCATCGGCATTGCCGGCCAGCTGTTGAACCGGCACGCGCAGACCGGCGGCGTCCAGAACGTGCTGGGTGAGACGTTTGTCCTGGCACAAGGTCATGCTCACGGCACTGGTCAAATCGCTCAAGGATTCGCGGCAACGGACGCGGCGCCCGCCCAGGCTCAGGGTGAACAGGCCGGCGCTGGCGTCGTCGACCTGCACGTCAATGCCGCGCCGGTAGGCCTCGTCGACGATCAGGCGGGCATAGGGGTTGAGCGAAGCCTCCGGGCCAGGGCCCAGGAACAGTGGCTGGTTGATGCCGTTCTTGCGCTTGACCGCGAAGGTCGTCAGGTTGCGAAAACCCAGCTTCTTGTACAGGCGCTTGGCTTGGCGGTTGTCGTGCAACACCGACAGGTCCAGATAGGCCAGGCCGCGGCTCATGAAGTGCTCGACCAGATGACGCACCAGCACTTCGCCGACACCTGGGCGGGTGCATTGCGGATCGACGGCCAGGCACCACAGGCTGCTGCCATGTTCAGGGTCATCAAAGGCCTTGCTGTGGTTCAGGCCCATGACGCTGCCGATCACAGCGCCCGTGTCTTCGTCCTCGGCCAGCCAGTACACCGGCCCTCCCAGGTGATGGGGGGTGAGCAGCTCTGGGTTGACCGGTAGCATGCCGCGTCCTTGGTAAAGGGCGTTGATGGCATGCCAGTCAGCGTCGGCCTGAGCCCGGCGGATGCGAAATCCGCGGAACACGCGTTGCGCAGGGCGGTAGTCGGTGAACCACAGGCGCAGGGTGTCCGAAGGGTCGAGAAACAACTGTTGCGGGGCCTGGGCCAGCACTTGTTGGGGAGCGGCGACATAGAGGGCGATGTCTCGCTCGCCGGGATGCTCGTCGAGCAACGCCTCGGCGAGCACGGCCGGATCAGGGTAGGTGTGGCCGATCAGCAGCCGGCCCCAGCCGCAATGTACCGCGCGGGGTTGGCCGTGGGGTTCGCTGCCATCACCGGCCAATTGCGCCTGCAGGCGCTCGTAGGAGGGGGCTTGTCCGCGTAGCAGGCGCTGGCCATAGGCGGTTTGCGCTTTCATCGGTCAGATTCCTTGTTCGCTGAGCCAGAGGTTCAGGGCGGCCAACTGCCAAAGCTTGGAGCCTCGCAGCGGCGTCAGTTGACCCTGAGGATTGCTCAGCAGGCGATCGAGCATGGCCGGGTTGAACAGGCCTCGGTCCTGGCTCGGGTCGGTCAGCAGTTCACGAACCCAGTCCAGGGTGGCGCCTTGCAGGTGTTTCAGACCCGGCACCGGGAAGTAGCCCTTCTTGCGGTCGATCACCTCGTGGGGGATCACCCGTCGCGCCGCAGCCTTGAGCACGTGTTTGCCGCCGTCGGGCAGTTTGAATCGGGCCGGGATGCGCGCCGACAGTTCCGCCAGGCGGTAATCGAGAAACGGCGTGCGGGCTTCCAGGCCCCAGGCCATGGTCATGTTGTCGACGCGTTTGACCGGGTCGTCGACCAGCATCACGGTGCTGTCCAGGCGCAGGGCCTTGTCCACTGCCTCGCTGGCGCCAGGGCGGGCGAAGTGCTCGCGGACGAATTCGCCGGCCGCGTCGCTTTCCAGCAGCCACGGGGCCTGGACCGTGTCGCGGTACTCGGCATGGTCGCGGTCGAAGAAGGCGGTGCGATACGCCTCATAGGCATCGTCGGCGCCGTCCACCTGCGGGTACCAGTGGTAGCCGGCGAACAATTCATCGGCGCCCTGGCCGCTCTGCACCCCCTTGCAGTGCTTGGCCACTTCCCGCGAGAGCAGGTAGAAGGCGATGCAGTCATGACTGACCATCGGCTCGCTCATGGCGCGGAACGCCGCCGGCAGCTGTTCGATGATCTCGCGCTCGTCGATGCGCAATTGATGGTGGCGCGTGCCGTAGTGGCGGGCGATCAGGTCCGAATACTGGAACTCGTCCCCGCGCTCACCGCCAGCATCTTCGAAACCGATGGAGAAGGTCGAGAGATCGTCCACCCCTACTTCGCGCAGCAGGCCGACCAACAAGCTGGAGTCCACGCCGCCGGAGAGCAGCACGCCGACGTCCACCGCCGCCCGTTGGCGGATGGCCACGGCGTCACGGGTGGCGTCGAGCACGCGTGTGGTCCAGTCTTCCAGGTCCAGGTGCTGTTCATCCTGCCGAGGGCCGTAGTGCAACTGCCACCAGGTCTCACGCTGCACCGCACCGTGGTGGTCGATGCGCATCCAGGTCCCGGGCTCGAGCTTCTGCACATTGGCCAGCAAGGTGCGAGGCGCCGGTACCACTGCGTGGAAATTCAGGTAGTGGTTGAGCGCTACCGGGTCGATCATCGGATCGATATCGCCGCCCTTGAGCAGCGCGGGCAGTGTGGAAGCGAAGCGCAAGCGCTCGCCGTTGCGCGACAGGTACAACGGTTTGACGCCGAGACGGTCGCGGGCTAGGAACAGGCGCTGGGCATCGCGTTCCCAGATGGCCAGGGCGAACATGCCGTTGAGCTTGGGCAGCAAGGCTGCGCCCCAGGCGTGATAGCCCTTGAGCAGCACTTCGGTGTCGCCGTCGGAGAAGAAGCTGTAGCCCAAGGCTTTGAGTTCTTCGCGCAGTTCGGGGTAGTTGTAGATGGCGCCATTGAAGACCATCGACAGGCCCAGGGTGTTATCGACCATGGGCTGGGCCGAGGCGTCGGACAGGTCCATGATCTTCAGACGCCGGTGGCCGAGGGCGATCGGGCCCTGGCTGTGGAAGCCCCAGGCGTCGGGGCCACGAGGCGCCAAGCGATGGGTGATGCGCTCTACCGCAGCGAGGTCCGCCGGGCGAGGGGCTTGGTCGATGGGGGTGAAACGTAACTCTCCTGCTAATCCGCACATAGGTCCTTACCGGTTTTGCCGTTGGGGAATATGCGCCCCGAAATGGGGCACATATGGGACTGACCCATGTGGGTTGTGAGAGTTTTAGATCAATCTGTTATATGGGTTGAGCGACCCCTTTGCGGGTAAGCCGCAGCCTGTCTATTTGCCGCGAATCAACCGGCGCAACGCAAACCGGTTCGGATGACACGCCTGCGCCACCGCGCGCGGCAGCGGCAGCGGTTCACCGCACACCCAGGCTGCGACCAGCTCGCCGCTCAACGGCGCGGTGATCAAGCCTCGCGAACCATGGCCGCTGTTCACGTACAACCCGTCGAGCCAAGGGCAGGGCGTGTCCGGCACCTGTCGCGCGTCTTTAGCGAGCACCGCATAGGCGTCGGTGAACGCTTGCGCATCCGCCACGGGCCCTACGATCGGCAAGTAGTCTGGGCTTGTGCAGCGGAACGCCGCTCGGCCTTGCAACTGGGCGGGGTCCAGCACGCTGGTATTGAGCCGCTCGGCCAGGTCCGTGGAGATTTCATCGAGCAGGGCCAGGTTGCCCTGGTGTTCGGCGACAGTCGGTGCCAGATCGTCATTATGAAAGTCGAAGCTTGCGCCCAAGGTGTGCTCATCGCCACGCGGCGGCGCGACGTAGCCTTCGGCACACACCACGGTGCGCAAGGCGCGGCTTGCCTCGGTGGCCGGCAGTCGGGTGATCTGTCCGCGGATACGCTTGAGCGGCAACTCGGCGCAGGCCTCGAAGCGGCGGATCTCGGCGGCGCCGGCGAGCACCACCACTGGCGCGCTGGCCAGCAGGTGCTCGCCGTCCCACGCTTGCCAAAGGCCATCGGCTTTGCGCAGTTCAATCACGTCCTGATGAGTCAGCAACTCGATGTGCGGATGTTGCAGCTGCGCCTGGCACAGCGCTGGCGGGTGCACCCAGCCGCCTTCGGGATAGAACAACCCACCGGCAGGCAGTGCCACACCTGCGACCGACTCGGCCTGGGCCTGATCGAGCACGTGCAGCAATGTGCTGTCGAAGGCCTCGGCCAGCTTGGCCTGGCGCTGTGCTTCTTTGTCGTCGAAGGCCAATTGCAGCACACCGCAGTCGTCCCAGTCCTGGCCGCGTTGCAACTGTTGCAGCCAACGGCGGGTGTAGCCGAAGCCCGAGAGGATCATCTGCGATAGCGTCGTACCGTGGGCCGAGAGTTTCAGGTAGAGCACGCCCTGGGGGTTGCCCGAGGCTTCCTGGGCCGGGGCGTCGTGGCGCTCCAGGACGCTGACCTGCCAGCCTCGGGCCGCGAGGCTGGCAGCCGTGGCGCTACCGGCAAGGCCGGCACCGATGACCAAGGCATGCCGCGGGCCTTGCACAGGGGCAGGGCGGGCGTACCAGGGTTCGGCTGGGGCGGGTTGCGCGGCGGGCCAGCCCTGGAACTGGCCGTGCATGACTTCCCATTTCTTGCCGATACCTGGCACCTTGCGCATGGCAAAGCCTGCCGCGATCAGGCCACGACGCACCCAGCCGGTGGTAGTGAAGGTGCCCAGTGTGGTGCCGGGCCGGGACAGCCGGGCCAGTTGCGCGAACAGCTCCGGCGTCCACATGTCGGGGTTCTTCGCCGGGGCGAAGCCGTCGAGGAACCACACATCGACCTGCGCGTCGAGCGTAGGCAACTGCGCCAGGGCATCGCCCACCATCAGGGTCAGGGTCACCCGCCCATGGTCGAAGCTGAACTGCTGGAAGCCGCCATGCACCGCCACGTACTGTGCCAGCAGCGGCTGCCAGTAAGGTTCGAGCTGCGGCCACAGCTGTACCGCGCGGGCGAGGTCTTCACGGGTTAGCGGGTACTTTTCGACGCTGACAAAATGCAGGCGCGCACCCAGTGGGGCGTGTTCGGCGAACAACTGCCAGGCACAGTAGAAATTCATGCCCGTGCCGAAGCCGGTCTCGCCGATCACCAGGCAGTCCTGGGGCGTCAGGGCGGCGCAGCGTTCACGCAGGCGGTTCTGTTCGAGGAAGACATGCTGGGTTTCCTCGATGCCTTCGTTCTTGGAGAAGTAGACGTCGTCGTACTGCCGCGAGTGAGGGCGGCCCTGGTCGTCCCAGTCGATCTGGGCGTGTTGTAGCAAGGTATCAGGCATGGTTGGCTCAGCATGTCGCGGGAGGGCGATTTTAAGCCATTTGCGCACCTGTCGCTGCGCCAACCGAACAGAACCGAATTGGACCTGAAGCCTGGCGCACAATCCGCTAGTCTTGGTTATCCATTGAAGGAGCCAAGGCAACTCATGTTCGAATCCGCCGAAATTGGTCACAGCATCGACAAGGAGGCTTTCGAGGCCGAAGTACCCGCCCTGCGCGAGGCGCTGCTCGAAGCCCAGTACGAACTCAAGCAGCAGGCGCGCTTTCCGGTGATCGTGCTGATCAACGGCATCGAGGGCGCCGGCAAGGGCGAGACGGTCAAACTGCTCAACGAGTGGATGGACCCGCGTCTGATCGAGGTACGCACCTTCGACCAGCAGACCGATGAGGAACTGGCCCGTCCACCGGCCTGGCGCTACTGGCGGGCTTTGCCGCCCAAGGGGCGCATGGGCGTGTTCTTTGGCAACTGGTACAGCCAGATGCTTCAAGGACGGGTCCATGGCCTGTTCAAGGATGCGGTGCTCGACCAGGCCATCACCGGCGCCGAGCGCCTGGAGCAGATGCTCTGCGACGAGGGCGCGCTGATCATCAAGTTCTGGTTCCACCTGTCCAAGAAACAGATGAAGGCGCGGCTCAAGGCGCTCAAGGACGACCCGCTGCACAGCTGGCGCATCAGCCCGCTGGACTGGCAGCAATCGCAAACCTATGACCGCTTCGTGCGTTTCGGTGAGCGTGTGTTGCGTCGCACCAGCCGCGACTACGCACCCTGGCATGTGATCGAGGGTGTCGATCCGTACTACCGCAGCCTGGCGGTGGGGCGCATCCTCCTGGAGAGCCTGCAAGCGGCGCTGGCCAACGATCCGAGTAGCAAGCACAAAGGCAACGTGGCGCCATTGGGGCGCAGCATCGACCAGAAGAGCCTGCTCGGCGCGTTGGACCTGAGCCGGCGCCTGGACAAACACGACTACCAAGAGCAACTGGTCACCGAACAAGCCCGCCTTGCAGGGCTGCTGCGCAACAAGCAGATGCGCCGCCATGCACTGGTGGCAGTGTTCGAAGGCAATGACGCGGCGGGCAAGGGCGGGGCGATCCGCCGGGTGGCCGCGGCGCTCGACCCCCGTCAGTACCGCATCGTGCCGGTCGCCGCGCCCACCGAGGAAGAGCGCGCCCAGCCTTACCTATGGCGTTTCTGGCGGCATATTCCGGCGCGAGGCAAGTTCACCGTCTTCGACCGCTCTTGGTATGGCCGGGTCCTGGTGGAGCGGGTGGAGGGCTTCTGCACCCCTGCCGACTGGATGCGTGCCTATGGCGAGATCAACGATTTCGAGGAACAACTGACCAACGCGGGCGTCGTGGTGGTGAAGTTCTGGCTGGCCATTGACCAGCAAACGCAGCTGGAGCGCTTCGAGGAACGCGAGCAGATCCCGTTCAAGCGCTACAAGATCACCGAGGACGATTGGCGCAACCGCGACAAGTGGGACATGTACGTCGAGGCGGTGGGGGACATGGTCGACCGCACCAGTACCGAGATCGCGCCCTGGACCTTGGTCGAGGCCAACGACAAGCGTTGGGCGCGGGTGAAGGTGCTCAAGACCATCAACGAGGCGTTGGAAGCGGCATTCCATAAATCCCGCAAGTAAGTGCTTGGCTGTTGGCCTTTTTCGCGGGTAAACCCGCTGCTACAGGCTTGTGATGAACCTGTGGCAGGGGGCCTGCGAAAAGGCCAGGGCAGGCGACACGGGAAATCCTGGCATGCCCGCAAGGAATGACCCGATGAATTCTTTTCCCGCGACTTTTCCCCAGCCCCGTACTCCAAGCCCTTAGAATTTCCAGTACCCCCACCCGCAGGGCCTGATTCGAGGACGCTATGCACATTTCTTCCGGACGCTGGGGCTACGGCCTGTTCCTGGCACTTCTGACCGCGTTTCTCTGGGGCATCCTGCCGATCAAGCTCAAGCAAGTCCTGCAGGTGATGGACCCGATCACCGTCACTTGGTACCGCCTTACGGTTTCTGGCTGCCTGTTGTTCGCCTGGCTGGCGGTCAATCGGCGCTTGCCGGCCGTCGGCAAGCTTGGACGCAAGGGCGCAGGCCTGATCGCCGTGGCGGTCTTCGGCCTGATGGGCAACTACGTGCTGTACCTGATCGGGCTCAACCTGCTCAGCCCTGGCACCGCACAATTGGTGGTGCAGATCGGCCCGGTGTTGTTGCTGGTGGCCAGCGTGTTCGTATTCAAGGAGCGCTTCAGCCTGGGACAGGGGCTTGGGTTGTTGGTGCTGCTGGCTGGATTCGGGCTGTTCTTCAACCAGCGGCTCGAAGAGCTGCTGACCTCGTTGGGCGTCTATACCACTGGCGTGCTGACCATTCTGCTGGCCACGAGCATCTGGGTGTTCTATGCCCTGAGCCAGAAGCAATTGCTCACGGTGTGGCATTCACAGCAGGTGATGATGGTGATGTACCTGAGCTGTGCGCTGTTGCTGATGCCCTGGGCGCATCCATTGGAGGCTTTGCAGTTGAGCCCGCTGCAAGGCTGGCTGTTGCTGGCGTGCTGCCTCAATACCTTGGTGGCGTACGGAGCGTTTGCCGAGGCGCTGGCCCATTGGGAAGCCTCGCGGGTGAGCGCGACCCTGGCCCTCACACCGTTGGTGACGTTCCTCGCCGTGGCCGCGGCGGCCGTGCTGTGGCCGGATTATGTGCAGGCTGAAGACATCAATGCCCTGGGATACGTCGGGGCGGTGACGGTGGTGGTGGGGTCGGCCCTCGTGGCGTTGGGGCCTTCCCTGATGGCCGGCTGGCGTGCGCGGCGGGCGCGATTGGCACAGGTTCAGTGAGCCAGGGGCGGCTGTGCCGCCAAATGCAGGTCGTGCCAGCTCCCACAGCAGGGCTGGCGCAAACTTGTCTGCACGGCCTGACGGTCAGCCTTTTGCACCGGGCGCCAACATGTTCTCTGGCCGTACCCATTGGTCGAACTGCTCGTTGGTCAGGTACTTGAGCTCAAGCGCCGCCTCACGCAGTGTCTTGCCCTCGCTGTAGGCCTTTTTGGCGATCTCGGCAGCCTTGTCGTAACCGATGTGCGGGTTGAGGGCGGTCACCAACATCAGCCCACGCTCCAGATGCGCGGCCATCTGCTCGGCATCCGGCTCGATCCCGGCCACGCAGTGCTGCTGGAAGTTGCGGCAGCCGTCGGCCAGCAGCTCGATCGATTGCAGCAGGTTGTGGATGATCACCGGCTTGAACACGTTCAACTGCAGATGCCCTTGGCTGGCGGCAAAGCCGATCGCCGCGTCATTGCCCAGCACCTGGCAGGCGAGCATCGACAGGGCCTCGCACTGGGTCGGGTTGACCTTGCCGGGCATGATCGAACTGCCCGGTTCGTTGGCCGGCAGGCGTACTTCGGCGAGCCCTGCGCGCGGACCGGAGCCGAGCAGGCGCAGGTCGTTGGCGATTTTCATCAAGGCCACGGCCAGGGTCTTGAGGGCCCCGGCCAGGGTGGTCAGCGGCTCATGGCCGGCCAGGGCGGCGAACTTGTTCGGCGCGGTGACGAAGGGTAGGCCCGAAAGTGCCGCAAGCTCCGCGGCGATGGCCTCGGCGAAGCCGTGCGGAGCATTGAGCCCGGTGCCCACCGCAGTCCCCCCCTGGGCCAGCTCGTACACCGCCGGCAGGCTGGCACGAATGGCGCGCTGGGCATAGTCAAGCTGGGCGACGAACGCCGAGACCTCCTGGCCGAAGGTGATGGGCGTGGCGTCCATCATGTGGGTACGACCGGTCTTTACCAAGTGCTGGTGGCGCGCCGACAGCTCGGCCAGGCCCGCCGACAGCTCGGCGATCGCCGGCAGCAGTTTGTCGTGCACGGCCTGCGCGGCCGCGATGTGCATGGCGGTGGGGAAGCAGTCGTTGGAGCTCTGCGAGCGGTTGACGTGGTCGTTGGGATGTACCGGCGCCTTGCCGCCGCGACCTTTGCCGGCCAGCTCGTTGGCGCGCCCGGCAATGACTTCGTTGACGTTCATGTTGCTCTGGGTGCCGCTGCCGGTCTGCCAGACGACGAGCGGAAACTGGTCGTCATGTTCGCCTTGGAGCACTTCGTCGGCGGCCTGTTCGATAAGACGGGCGATGTCGGCCGGCAGGTCGCCATTGCGGTCGTTGACCCGCGCTGCAGCTTTCTTGATCAGCGCCAGGGCGTGCAGTACAGCCAGGGGCATGCGCTCCTTGCCGATGGCGAAGTTGATCAGCGAACGCTGGGTCTGCGCGCCCCAGTAGGCGTCCTCTGGAACTTCGACCGGGCCCAGGCTGTCTGTCTCGATACGGCTCATGCTGCGTTCACTCCTTTGTCAGTCCGAAACCGCAGTTTAGGCCCTGATTCGATCGAGCGGTTCCGTCGCTCGTCCTGCCACTTGAGCACTATGGCGCCACGGCGCAGAATGCTCTCCCCGAGGTACCCGCCTCCCTTTCTTTCATGAAGGAAATGCAATGACTCGTCTTCGCGTCCTCTGTGCCGCCGTCGTCCTGGCTTGCGCCAGCGGCCAGGTACTCGCCGCCACTGCCAGCCACAACGCTGCCGCCGAGAAATTCCTGACTCTGGTCAACGCCGACAAGCTGGGCACCCCGGTGTACATGCAAGTCCAGCAGATGTTCGCCCAGCGTTTCGCCCAGACCAAGGCGCCTGAGTCCAAGAAAAACGTGCTCGACAGCTACCAGGCCAAGGCCAATGCCGCCCTGGACAACGCCATCGGCTGGAAGAAAATCAAGCCGAAAATGGTCGATATGTACACCCAGACCTTCACCGAGCAGGAGCTCAAGGACCTGGTCAAGTTCTATGAGTCGCCGTTGGGCAAGAAGGTCCTGCGCGAGATGCCCCGCGTGACCCAGCAGTCGGCCCAGATGACCCAGCAGAGCCTCGAGCCTGCGGTACCTGTGGTCAACAAGCTGCTCGACGACATGACCAAGGAACTGGACCCGAACGCCGGCAAGGCCGCCCCTGCCAAGAAGTGAGTGACGCCCGATGAACATGCAGCAACGCATCGAACAGCAGTTGGCCGCCCTGGTCCCGGCGCACCTTGAGGTGCTCAACGAGAGCCACATGCACAGCCGTGGCCAGGAGACTCATTACAAGGCGGTGATCGTCAGCGAGCAGTTCGCCGGGCTCAACAGCGTCAAGCGCCACCAGAAGGTCTACGCCACCATGGGTGAGCTGATGGGCCAGATCCACGCCCTGGCGATCCATACCTATACGTCCGAGGAATGGGCCAAGGTCGGTGCAGCGCCGGCCTCGCCGGTCTGTGCCGGCGGTGGGCACTGAATCCCTTCCGCCGTTCTGGTACAATCCGCGACATCCGGGGGCCGCTAAAGCGGCCCCCTGCTTTTTGTCAAACCCGGTCCGCCCCTTACGAGGGTGACCACCTGGAGAGTTGTTTCATGTCACAAGCTATCGTCGTGGCGGCGCTGTACAAGTTCGTCACCCTGGAAGACTACGTCGAGCTGCGCGAGCCGCTGCTCCAGACCATGGTCGACAACGGCGTCAAAGGCACCTTGCTGTTGGCCCTGGAAGGCATCAACGGTACCGTCTCGGGCACCCGTGAAGGTATCGACGGTCTGCTCACCTGGCTGCGCAACGACCCGCGCCTGGTCGACATCGACCACAAGGAATCCTACTGCGACGAGCAGCCGTTCTACCGCACCAAGGTCAAGCTCAAGAAAGAGATCGTCACCCTGGGCGTGCCGGGCGTTGACCCGAACCACAAGGTCGGTACCTACGTCGAGCCCAAGGACTGGAACGCCCTGATCAGCGACCCGGAAGTGCTGCTGATCGACACCCGCAACGACTACGAAGTGGCCATCGGCACGTTCAAGGGCGCCATCGACCCGAAGACCGAGACCTTCCGCGAGTTTCCCGACTACATCAAGGCCAACTTCGATCCGAGCAAGCACAAAAAGGTTGCGATGTTCTGCACCGGCGGCATCCGCTGCGAAAAAGCCTCCAGCTACATGCTCGGTGAAGGCTTCGAGGAGGTCTATCATCTTAAGGGTGGGATCCTGAAGTACTTCGAGGAAGTGCCTCAGGAGCAGAGCCTGTGGGATGGCGACTGCTTCGTTTTCGATAACCGTGTCACGGTGCGTCATGACCTGACCGAGGGCGAATACGACCAGTGCCATGCCTGCCGCCACCCGATCAGCGTGGAGGACCGTGCGTCCGAGCACTATTCGCCAGGCGTGAGCTGCCCGCATTGCTGGGACAGCCTGAGCGAGAAGACCCGGCGCAGCGCCATCGACCGGCAGAAGCAGATCGAACTGGCCAAGGCTCGCAACCAGCCCCACCCGATCGGTTACAACTACAAAGCCGAGGCTTGATGCATGTCCGCACGCCTGCTGTATGTGATGGACCCGATGTGTTCCTGGTGCTGGGGTTTCGCCCCGGTGGCCGAGGCGCTGATCGCCCAGGCGCGTGAGGCTGGCGTGCCGACGCGCTTGGTGCTGGGCGGCCTGCGCTCGGGCAGCAGCGCCCTGGATGCCTCGACCCGTCGCTACATCCTCGAGCATTGGCAGGCGGTGGCCGAAGCCACCGGCCAGGCGTTTCGCTTCGAAGGCGCCATGCCGGACGGCTTCGTCTACGACACCGAGCCCGCCTGCCGCGCCCTGGTGGCAGCGCGCGAGCTGGACGCCGAGCGGGTCTGGCCTCTGCTGGGGTTGATTCAGCGGGCGTTCTACGAGCAAGGGGTGGACGTTACCCGCGCTCCGCAACTGGTGGAGCTTGCCGAGCAGGCCGGTTTTGACCGAGGCCATTTCTCCGAGGCGTTTTCCCGGGCCGATACCCGTGCCGCTACCGCGGCCGATTTCAGTTGGGTGCAGGACCTGGGCATCGCCGGCTTTCCGACGTTGCTGGCCGAGCGCAACGGCCAGCTGGCCTTGTTGACCAACGGCTACCAGCCGCTGGACCGGCTGCAACCCTTGCTCGGCCGCTGGCTGCAGCAGGCCGCCTGTGCTTGACCTGCCAGGGTCATCCGACCCTGTGCCGGGGAAGGCCCCCGCCGTGGCCGATCGTCTGAGCTGGGCGGAGATCCGCCGCTTGGCGTTGCATCACAAGAAGTCCCTGTGGTCCGCCAACCTCGTGGCCGTGCTGGCGGCCCTGTGCAGCGTGCCGATCCCTTTGCTGCTGCCATTGCTGGTGGACGAAGTGTTGCTCGGCCATGGCGATGCGGCGCTCAAGTGGATGAACCGCTTCCTGCCGGACAACTGGCAGGTGGCGGCCGGCTACATCGGCCTGATGCTGATCGCGACCCTTGGCCTGCGCCTGGCTGCACTGGCCTTCAACGTGTTGCAGGCCAAGCTGTTCGCGGGCCTTGCCAAAGACATCGTCTACCGCCTGCGCATTCGCCTGATCGAACGGCTCAAGCGGATATCCCTCAAGGAATACGAAAGCCTGGGCAGTGGCACCGTGACTACGCATCTGGTGACTGACCTGGACACCCTGGACAAGTTCGTCGGCGAGACCTTGAGCCGCTTCCTGGTCGCTGTCCTGACCTTGACCGGCACCGCCGCCATCCTGATCTGGATGCACTGGCAGCTGGCGCTGTTGATCCTGCTGTTCAACCCCCTGGTGATCTACTTCACCGTGCAACTGGGCAAGCGGGTCAAGCACCTGAAGAAGCTGGAAAACGACAGCACCGCGCGCTTCACCCAGGCCTTGGCCGAGACCCTGGACGCGATCCAGGAGATCCGCGCCGGCAACCGCCAGGGTTACTTCCTCGGTCGCCTCGGGCTGCGCGCCCGGGAAGTGCGCGACTATGCTGTGGCCTCCCAGTGGAAGAGCGACGCCAGCGGGCGCGCCAGCGGGCTGTTGTTCCAGTTCGGTATCGATATCTTCCGCGCCGCGGCCATGCTCACGGTGCTGTTCTCCGACCTGTCCATCGGCCAGATGCTGGCTGTATTCAGCTACTTGTGGTTCATGATCGGGCCGGTGGAGCAACTGCTCAACCTGCAATACGCCTACTATGCCGCCGGCGGCGCCCTGAGTCGGCTCAACGAGCTGCTGGCGCGTGCCGACGAGCCGCAGTATCCGGCAGCGGTCGACCCCTTCGCCGGGCGCGACACGGTCGGCATCGAAGTGCGCGACCTGCGCTTTGCCTATGCCGACGAGCCGGTGCTCGAGCACTTGGATCTTTCCATCGCCCCAGGCGAAAAAGTGGCTATTGTCGGGGCCAGCGGTGGCGGCAAGAGCACCTTGGTACAGCTGCTGCTGGGCCTGTACAGTGCCCAGGCCGGTACCATCCGCTTCGGTGGTGCGAGCCTTCAGGAGATCGGCCTCGAGGCGCTGCGCGAGAATGTCGCGGTGGTGCTGCAGCACCCATCGCTGTTCAACGATAGCGTGCGCGCCAACCTGACCCTAGGCCGTGACTGCACCGACGAGGCCTGCTGGCAGGCCCTGCGCATCGCCCAGCTCGATGCCACCATCGCCGCGCTGCCCCAGGGGCTGGACAGTGTGGTGGGGCGCTCCGGCGTTCGTCTGTCCGGCGGTCAGCGCCAACGCCTGGCGATTGCCCGCATGATCCTCGCCGAGCCCAAGGTGGTGATCCTCGACGAGGCCACTTCGGCCCTGGACGCTGCCACCGAATACAACCTGCACCAGGCCATGGCGCGGTTTCTCAATGGCCGTACCACATTGATCATCGCCCACCGGCTGTCGGCGGTTAAACAGGCAGACCGGGTGCTGGTGTTCGATGGCGGGCATGTGGCCGAAGATGGCGGTCACCAGCAGTTGATTGCCGAAGGCGGGTTGTACGCCAAGCTGTATGGGCATTTGCAGCAGAGCTGAACGTGCCAGGGGGCCGCTGCGCGAAAGCGGGTACCGCCAGGGTTGGTGCCATTCCCCGCAGCGCCTGTTTCGCGGGTGAGCCCGTTGCCACAGCTGGGGCGCGTGATCAGGCCAATGCCAGCAACGCTTTAACCCGCTTCAACTCCCATTAAAAACCCCGCCGTCCTGCTGGCAAATGACCTACGCTGTGCTTGTCTGGGTCGACATGCGCCTTTCTGCTCAGTGACAGGGATTACATGAAGGGAAATCGGACTCTCGAAGCGCCAAGGCTGCTGGGCATCATCTGGCCCTTCATCGCCGTTGTGATTTTCCAGATGCTGCTGGGCAGCATGAGTCTCTACGCATTGTCTGCCGTACGCGCCTATGTGGCAGGCGAAAGCCTGTGGTCCAAAGCCCAGAAGGACGCCATCTACTACCTGAGCCTGTACGCCGATACCCGTGACGAACGCACTTACCAGCGTTACCTGCAGGCAATCGACGTGCCCAAGGGCGACTACCAACTGCGCCTGGCGCTGGACCGACCCAACCCTGACATCGAGGCGGCGCGCAAAGGTGTCCTGCAAGGTGGCAACCACCCGGATGACGCCTCCCGGATCATCTGGTTCTACCGCAATTTTCGCCACGTCAGCTATATGGAAACCGCCATCGCTTACTGGGACATCGGCGACGACTACCTGCGCCAGCTCGATGGCGTGGCCCGGGAGATGCGCAAGGGGTTCGTCAATGGGCAGGTCACCACCGGCGACCTGGACCGCTGGCGTGCACGCATCGTCTCCATCAACGAGGGCGTGACACCGGCTGCCAAGGCCTTCAGCGACGCACTGGGCGAAGGGTCGCGGATGTTGCTCAGGATGCTGATGATCACCAATCTCGCGACGGCACTGTTTCTCATCAGCATCGCCTGGCGTCGTTCGAGCAAGCTGCTGGCCCAGCGCCAGGCATTTGCCCAGGCCCTGCAGGCCGAACGGGAGCGGGCGCAGATCACCTTGCAGTCCATTGGCGATGCGGTGATCACCACCGACGTCGACGGCTGCATCGTCTACATGAACCCGGCCGCCGAGCTGCTCACCCACTGGCAGGCCAGCCAGGCCCAGGGCATGCCGCTGGCGGCGTTGTTCAGCCTGGTGGACGAGCACGCCGAGCACGATAACCGTACCTTGGTCGAGCAGGTGCTCAGCGGCAGTCTCAAGGGCGGCTCCGAGCATGCCCGGCTGATCCAGCGTCTTGACGGCAGCACGGTGTCGATCAACCTGGTCGGCTCGCCGATCGTCAGCGATGGCCAGGTCAGTGGCCTGGTGCTGGCGTTGCATGACATGACCCAAGAGCGCCAGTACATCGCCAGCCTCTCCTGGCAGGCGACCCACGACGCCTTGACGGGCCTGGCCAACCGCCGCGAGTTCGAGTATCGCCTCGAGCAGGCCCTCAACAGCCTGGCGCGCCAGCCCGGACGGCATTCGCTGATGTTCCTGGACCTGGACCAGTTCAAGCTGGTCAACGACACCAGCGGCCATGCCGCCGGCGACGAGTTGTTGCGCCACATCTGCGCGGTACTGCAGGCTGGCCTGCGCGAGGGGGACACCTTGGCGCGGCTGGGTGGCGATGAGTTCGGTGTGCTGCTGGAGAACTGCCCGCCCGAACAGGCCGAGCGCATCGCCGAGCAGCTGCGCCAGACCGTGCAGAGCCTGCATTTTGTGTGGAAGGGCCGGCCGTTCGTCACCACCGTAAGTGTGGGGCTTGTGCATATCGCCCAACCGGCCGGCACCCTGGAAGCCTCGCTGCGGGCGGCTGACATGGCCTGCTACATGGCCAAGGAGAAAGGCCGCAACCGGGTCCAGGTGTACCACGCCGACGACAGTGAGCTGTCCCTGCGCTTTGGCGAAATGGCGTGGATCCAGCGCCTGCACGTGGCCTTGGAGGAAAACCGCTTCTGCCTTTATGCCCAGGAAATCGCGCCGCTTTCGTCCATGGAGGGGCCTGGCCATCTGGAGATTCTGCTGCGCCTGCACGATGAAAGTGGCCGCACCATCCTGCCCAGCACCTTTATTCCGGCTGCCGAACGCTACGGTTTGATGACCGCCCTGGATCGCTGGGTGGTGCGCAACGTGTTCCAGGTCATTCGCCAATGCCTGGATGAGGGCAGGGAAGGGCCGTTGGCCATGTGCGCCATCAACTTGTCCGGTTCGAGCATTGGTGATGACAAGTTTCTGGAATACCTGCGCTGGTTGTTTGGCGAGTATTCGATTCCGCCGCGGCTGGTCTGCTTCGAGATCACCGAAACCAGCGCCATCGCCAACCTGGGCAGTGCGATTCGTTTTATCAACGAGTTGAAGGGGCTGGGCTGCAAGTTCTCGTTGGATGACTTCTGCGCGGGTATGTCGTCATTCGCGTATTTAAAACATTTGCCTGTAGACTTCCTGAAGATCGACGGAAGTTTCGTGAAAGACATGCTCGACGATCCGATCAACCGCGCGATGGTCGAGGTGATCAATCATATCGGGCATGTCATGGGCAAACGGACCATTGCCGAATTCGTCGAAACGCCGTTGATTGAACAGGCGTTGCAGGAGATCGGCGTGGATTATGCCCAGGGTTACCTCATCGAGCGGCCGCAGGTGTTCACCTGCGACAGCCTGCAACGCCAACGAATAGCCGCAAGGCCCCTGTTGCACCGGGCGCCTGGGACCTTTCGTTGAAGAAGGTGTCGTCCGGAAATCACATGGATTCAAGGAGCAGAAAGTGATTGATACCTTCGTACGAATCGGCCCATTGATGGATGCCGCCAGTTACCCCGATTGGGCCCAGCAATTGATCGAAGAGTGCCGCGAAAGCAAGCGGCGGGTGGTGGAGCATGAGTTCTACCAGCGCTTGCGCGATGGCCAGCTCAAGCAGGCCACCATTCGTCAGTACCTGATCGGTGGCTGGCCGGTGGTCGAGCAGTTCTCCCTCTATATGGCCCACAACCTGACCAAGACCCGCTTTGCCCGTCACCCAGGCGAAGACATGGCCAGGCGCTGGCTGATGCGCAACATCCGCGTTGAGCTCAACCACGCCGACTACTGGCTGCACTGGTGCCAGGCCCATGGGGTCACCTTGGCTGACCTGCAGGCCCAGGAGGTCCCGCCGGAGCTCAATGGCCTCAATGACTGGTGCTGGCGGGTATGTGCCACCGAGTCGCTGGCGCTGTCGATGGCCGCGACCAACTATGCGATCGAAGGCGCGACAGGGGAATGGGCGGCGCTGGTGTGCTCCACCGACACCTATGCCCTGGGCTTCCCCGAGGACATCCGCAAGCGTGCGATGAAGTGGCTGAAGATGCATGCCCAATACGATGATGCGCACCCGTGGGAGGCACTGGAGATCATCTGTACGCTGGCGGGCGAACACCCGACACCGGGCTTGAGGGCCGAGCTGCGTAGGACAATTTGCAAGAGCTATGACTGCATGTTCCTGTTCTTGGAACGGTGCATGCAGCTGGAGCATCGTCAGCCAGGGCGTCTGCGGCCGGCGCTGGCCATAGGGTAAGGCCTGGGGCGCATTACACCCCATCGCAGGCTCCTACAGGGGCAGCGCGGTACCTGTAGGAGCGGGCTTGCCCGCGATCGGGTCAGTCATGACGGCCCTGTCACTGGGCGTCGAATGCCTGGCCGTTCACCCCGGCACTGTCCGGGCCCATCAGATACAGGTACAGCGGCATGATCTCTTCGGGCAGCGGATTGTTCTGTGGGTTCTCGCTCGGGTAGGCCTGGGCGCGCATCGCGGTACGGGTGGCACCTGGGTTGATGCTGTTGGCGCGCACCGGCGCTACGCCGTCCAGCTCGTCGGCCAGGGTCTGCATCAGCCCTTCGGTGGCAAACTTCGACACACCATAGGCGCCCCAGTATGCGCGGCCCTTGCGGCCGACGCTGCTGGAGGTGAACACCACCGACGCGTCCTCGGACAGTTTGAGCAGCGGCAACAGCGTGCTGGTCAGCATGAAGGTGGCATTGACGTTTATGTGCATCACACGCATGAAGTTCTCGCCCGAGAGCTGCTCCAGCGGCGTGCGCGGGCCAATGATCGAGGCATTGTTGAGCAGGCCGTCGAGGCGGCCGAACTGCTCTTCGATCATTACTGCCAGTTCGTTGTACTGGTGGGGCAGGGCGGTCTCGAGGTTGAACGGGATCACTACCGGTTGCGGATGGCCGGCCGCCTCGATGTGGTCGTAGACCTCGTTGAGGTTGGCTTCGGTCTTGCCCAGCAACAGCACGGTCGCCCCAAGGGCAGCATAGGCCTTGGCGGCGGCGGCACCGATACCACGGCCAGCGCCGGTGACCAGAATGATCCGGCCTTTGAGCAGGTCGGGGCGGGCGGTGTAGTCGAACATATCAGGTGTCCTTGTTCGTCAATCTTGCACGGTCCCCTGTGGGAGCGGGTTTACCCGCGAATACGTACGATCAGGCACCGATGTTGCCTGGCCGGGCGCATTCGCGGGTGAGCCCGCTCCCACAGGGCTTCGCTTGGGGTCGCATCAGTGGTCAGCACCCGCACAGGGCGCTGTCGATCACCTTGCGCAGTTCCAGCGGGTGGTCCACAACCACGTCGGCTCCCCAGTTGTTGGGGTTGTCCTGGGGATGAATATAGCCATAACGCACCGCCGCCGTGCGGGTGCCGGCATCACGGCCGGACTCGATGTCGCGCAGGTCATCGCCGACGAACAGGACGCTGGCCGGGTCCAGGTCCAGGGTCTTGCAGGCGAGGATCAGCGGCTCGGGGTCGGGCTTGCTGTTTTTCACGTGGTCCGGGCAGATGAGCAGGGCCGAGCGCTCGGCCAGGCCCAGGCGCTGCATGATCGGCTCGGCGAAGCGCACTGGCTTGTTGGTGACCACGCCCCACAGCAGGTTGCCTTTCTCGATGTCCTGGAGCAGCTCGGCCATACCGTCGAACAGCTTGCTGTGCACGGCGCAGTCGCGTTGGTAACGCTCCAGGAACTCCAGGCGCAGAGCTTCGAAGCCTTCGGCGTCCGGATCCATGGTGAAGGTGGCTGCGACCATGGCCCGGGCGCCGCCTGAAATCACGTCGCGAATGCGCTGGTCATCGATGGCCGGCAGGCCACGATCGGCCAGCATGGCCTGGCAGATGGCGATGAAGTCCGGCGCCGTGTCCAGCAGGGTGCCGTCCATGTCGAAGAGTACTGCTCGCAAACGCATGCTCATTCCTCGCGCAGGGTCTGGATCATGTAGTTGACGTCGACGTCGCTGCTGAGTTTGTAGTGCTTGGTCAGCGGGTTGTAGGTCAGGCCGATGATGTCTTTCACCTCGAGGCCCGCGACGCGGCTCCAGGCGCCCAGCTCCGACGGGCGGATGAACTTCTTGAAGTCGTGGGTGCCGCGCGGCAGCATCTTGAGCACGTATTCGGCGCCGATGATCGCCAGCAGGTACGCCTTGGGGTTGCGGTTGATGGTCGAGAAGAACACCTGGCCGCCCGGCTTGACCAGGCGATGGCAGGCGCGAATCACCGAGGAGGGGTCAGGCACGTGCTCGAGCATTTCCAGGCAGGTGACCACGTCGAACTGGCCGGCCATTTCCTCGGCCATGTCTTCGGCGGTGATGCGGCGGTACTCGACCTCGACGCCGGACTCCAGCTGGTGCAGTTGGGCCACTGCCAATGGCGCCTCGCCCATGTCGATGCCAGTGACGCTGGCGCCACGCAGGGCCATGGCCTCGCTGAGGATGCCGCCGCCGCAGCCGACGTCCAGGACCTTCTTACCGGCCAGGCCTACGCGCTCGTCGATCCAGTTGACCCGCAGTGGGTTGATGTCGTGAAGCGGCTTGAACTCGCTCTCGCGGTCCCACCAGCGGTGAGCCAGGGCTTCGAACTTGGCGATTTCGGCGTGGTCGACGTTGCTCATGGAACAATCCTCTGAATCTTCGATAAAAGTGTTACAGGCGCAAACCCAAGGCTTGCGGCCGTCATTCGTGGCCTGCTATGCGCGCGCCCCAGGCGCGCGCCGTGGCCGTCAGGGCCTGTTCGTCCATCTGCGTCAGGCGTCGGTCGTCGAGCAGTTGGTGGCCGGCGACCCAGACATGCCGCGCGCAGTCGCGGCCTGTGGCGTAGATCAGTTGCGAAACCGGGTCGTGCACGGGTTGCTGGGCCAGCCCCGAGAGGTCGAAGGCCACCAGGTCGGCGGCCTTGCCCAGCTCCAGCGAGCCGGTGACCGCCTCCAGACCCAGGGCGCGGGCACCATTCAAGGTGGCCATGCGCAGGGCCCGGTGGGCATCCAGGGCGGTGGCGGAGCCGGCGACCGCCTTGGCCAGCAGGGCCGCGGTGCGGGTTTCGCCGAGCAGATCCAGATCGTTGTTGCTGGCCGCACCGTCGGTGCCCACCGCCACGTTGACCCCGGCCTGCCATAGCCGTTCCACCGGGCAGAAGCCACTGGCCAGCTTGAGGTTGGACTCGGGGCAATGGACAACGCTGGTGTCGCTTTCTACCAGCAGGGTGAGGTCATCGTCGCTGACCTGGGTCATGTGCACCGCCTGCAGCCTTGGGCCCAGCAGGCCGAGACGGGCCAGGCGCGCGAGCGGGCGCTCGCCGTTCTCGGCCAAGGCTTGTTCGACTTCGCCGGCGGTCTCGTGGATATGCATGTGCAGCGGGGCGTCGAGCTGGTCGGCGATGACGCGGATCTTCTCAAGGTTCTGATCGCTGACCGTATAGGGCGCGTGAGGCCCCAGGGCGACACTGATGCGTGGGTGGTGGCGCAGGTCATCGAACAGCTCGATGGCCTGGTGCAGGCCTTCGTCGGGCGTGCGGGCACCAGGGATGGGGAAGTCCAGCAGAGGGACGGCGATCTGGGCGCGGATACCGCTGCGGTGCACGCGGTCGCAGGCCTCCCGCGGGAAGAAATACATGTCGGCGAAGCAGGTGATGCCGCCCTTGAGCTGCTCGGCGATGGCCAGGTCCGTGCCATCGCGCACGAAGGCTTCATCGATCCAGCGGCCTTCGGCCGGCCAGATGTGCTCCTTGAGCCAGGTCATCAACGGCAGGTCGTCGGCCAGCCCGCGCAGCAGGGTCATAGCGGCGTGGCCATGGGCGTTGATCAGGCCGGGGCACAGCAGGCAGTCGGGCAACTCGCGTACTTCCCGTGCGACCGGTGCCCGGTCACGTGGACCGAGCCAGGCGATCAGCCCGTCACGGATGCCCAGGGCGTGCTCCTTGAGTACCACACCGGCCGGCTCCACGGGGACCAGCCAGCCCGGTACGAGCAGCAGGTCGAGGGGGGAGGGGGCTGTGGGCATGCGAGGGGCACCTGGTTCGGTTGAGTGAAGCGCGCAGTATACCCGAGCGTCCAGGGCTGAGGCTCGCTATAATCGGCCGCTTTTGATCAGCGAACGACGGGGAGAGGCGATGCGCGAGCGACTTTTGGCGGCGGAGAAGGTGACCGGCATCCAGTGGCGCAATGGCACCTTGCATCTGCTCGACCAGCGCCTGCTGCCTGTCCGTGAGCATTGGTTGGCCTGCACCGACGTGACGGCGGTAGTCGACGCGATCCGCCAGATGGCGGTGCGCGGTGCGCCGGCCATCGGCATCAGCGCTGCCTACGGCCTGGTGCTTGCCCTGCGCCAGCGCCTGGCCGAAGGGGAGGACTGGGAGCACGCGCTGGAGGAAGATTTCCTTGCCCTTGCCGAAGCCCGGCCCACGGCGGCCAACCTGTTCTGGTCGCTCAACCGCATGCGTGAGCGCCTGCAGCGTCTGCGCGCAGACGAAGACGTGCTGGCGGTCATGGAGGCCGAAGCGGTGGCTATCCATGAAAGCGACCGCGAAGCCAACCTGACCATGGCCCAGCACGGCCTGGAGCTGATTCGCCGCCAGCAGGGCAACGCGCAGACCATCCTCACCTACGGCAACGCCGGTGCCCTGGCCAGTGGCGGTTTCGGCACGGCACTGGGGGTGATCCGCGCAGCCTACCTTGAGGGCATGGTGGAGCGGGTCTACGCCGGCGAAACCCGCCCCTGGCTGCACGGCTCGCGCATCACCGCCTGGGAGCTGGCTCACGAAGGCATCCCGGCGACCCTGTGCGCGGATTCTGCGATGGCCCACCTGATGAAGACCAAGGGCATCACCTGGGTGGTGGTGGGCGCTGACTGCATCGCCGCCAATGGCGATGTGGCTGGCAAGATCGGCACCTACCAACTGGCGGTCGCGGCCATGCACCATGGCGTGCGCTTCATGGTGGTGGCGCCGAGCACCACCATCGACCTGAACCTGGCCACCGGCGAGGACATTCCCCTTGAGGAGCGCGAGGCCGACGAGCTGCTGGATATAGCGGGCAACCGTGTGGCAGCCGAGGTGGAGGTGTTCAATCCGGTATTCGATGTGACGCCCGCGGACTTGGTCGATGTGATCGTGACCGAGCGAGGCGTGGTAGAGCGGCCTGATACCGCCAAGATTGCCCAGTTGATTTGTCGCAAGCGTTTGCACTGACCGCTCGGGATTTTACGGTGATCTGACCTGGGGGGAGGAAAAACAGCGTTTTTCCTGGCGCAGCGGCAACCTGCCATATCTCCCACGCCCCACGCCTTTGTGATACCATCCGGCAGTTTCCAGGGCCGCTCGTTGAGGCGGCCTTCATTGCGCAGATCCATGGCTCAACTCATTGATTTGTCGTAAGTCGTCGCACCCCTTTGCGTGCGGCGGCGAGCTTCGTTCGTCCTACGAGGGAAACGACGAAGTTTCACCAGAAAAAGGAATCAGGCTTCTCATGGGCGAACTGGCCAAAGAAATCCTCCCGGTCAATATCGAAGACGAACTGAGACAGTCTTACCTCGACTACGCGATGAGCGTGATTGTCGGGCGTGCGCTGCCCGATGCGCGTGACGGCTTGAAGCCCGTGCATCGCCGCGTTCTCTACGCGATGAGCGAACTGGGCAACGACTGGAACAAGCCGTACAAGAAGTCCGCGCGTGTGGTCGGTGACGTCATCGGTAAGTACCACCCCCACGGCGACATTGCGGTCTACGACACCATCGTGCGTATGGCCCAGCCCTTCTCGCTGCGTTACCTGCTGGTCGATGGCCAGGGCAACTTCGGTTCGGTCGACGGCGACAACGCCGCGGCCATGCGATACACCGAAGTGCGCATGGCCAAGCTGGCCCACGAGCTGCTGGCCGACCTGCACAAGGAAACCGTCGACTGGGTGCCCAACTATGACGGCACCGAGCAGATTCCGGCGGTCATGCCGACCAAGATCCCCAACCTGCTGGTCAACGGTTCCAGCGGTATTGCCGTGGGCATGGCGACCAACATCCCGCCGCACAACCTGGGCGAGGTCATCGACGGCTGCCTGGCGCTGATCGACAATCCCGAGGTGTCGATCGATGAGCTGATGCAGTTCATCCCCGGTCCCGATTTCCCAACTGCCGGCCTGATCAACGGCCGCCAAGGCATCATCGAGGCCTACCGCACCGGCCGTGGCCGCATCTACATGCGCGCCCGCTCCGAGATCGAGGACATCGACAAGGACAAGACCGGCGGTCGCCAGCAGATCGTCGTCACCGAGTTGCCGTACCAGCTGAACAAGGCGCGGTTGATCGAAAAAATCGCCGAGCTGGTCAAAGAGAAGAAGATCGAAGGCATCACCGAGCTGCGCGATGAGTCCGACAAGGACGGCATGCGCATCGTCATCGAGCTGCGTCGCGGCGAGGTGCCGGAGGTGGTGCTCAACAACCTCTATTCGCAGACCCAGCTGCAGAGCGTGTTCGGCATCAACATGGTTGCGCTGATCGACGGCCGTCCGCGTCTGCTCAACCTCAAGGACCTGCTCGAGGCGTTCGTCCGCCACCGCCGTGAAGTGGTGACCCGCCGTACCGTGTTCGAGCTGCGCAAGGCGCGTGAACGTGGGCACATTCTTGAAGGTCAGGCGGTTGCGCTGTCCAACATCGACCCGGTGATCGCCCTGATCAAGGCCTCGCCAACCCCTTCCGAGGCGAAGGAAGCCTTGGTCAGCACTGCCTGGGAATCCAGCGCCGTGCAGGTCATGGTCGAGCGTGCCGGTGCCGATTCCTGTCGTCCGGAAGACCTGCCGGAGCAGTACGGCCTGCGTGATGGCAAGTATTACCTTTCGCCGGAACAGGCCCAGGCTATCCTGGACCTGCGCCTGCACCGCCTGACCGGCCTGGAGCACGAGAAGCTGCTGGCCGAGTACCAGGAGATTCTGGAGCAGATCGGCGAGCTGATCCGCATCCTGAGCAGCGCCGAGCGCCTGATGGAAGTGATCCGCGAAGAACTCGAAGCGATCCGCGCCGAGTACGGCGATGCCCGTCGCACCGAAATCCTCAACGCCACCCACGACCTCAGCTACGGCGACATGATCCCGGAAGAAGAGCGCGTGGTGACCATTTCCCACGGCGGCTATGCCAAGACCCAGCCGCTGTCCGCCTACCAGGCCCAGCGCCGTGGCGGCAAAGGCAAGTCGGCCACTGGCGTGAAGGATGAGGATTACATCGAGCACCTGCTGGTCGCCAACAGCCACGCCACCCTGCTGCTGTTCTCCAGCAAGGGCAAGGTGTACTGGCTCAAGACCTACGAGATTCCCGAAGCGTCCCGCGCCGCCCGTGGTCGTCCGCTGGTCAACCTGCTGCCACTGGAAGAAGGTGAGCGCATCACCGCCATGCTGCAGATCGACCTCGAAGCCCTTCAGCAGAACGCCGATGGCGACGAAGAGCTGGAGGATGCCGACGACACCGTGCTCGAAGGGGAAGTGATCGAGGCCGAGGAAGTCGACGAAGAAGACGGCGACACCCCGGAATGGGTGGCAGAGCCGACCGGCGCCTACATCTTCATGGCCACCGCCTCCGGTACCGTGAAGAAGACCCCGCTGGCCCAGTTCGCCCGTCCGCGTTCCAGTGGCCTGATCGCCCTGAAGCTCAAGGAAGGTGACACCCTGATTGCCGCGGCCATTACCGACGGCGCCAAGGAAGTCATGATGTTCTCCGACGCCGGCAAGGTGATCCGCTTCGCCGAAAGCGTGGTGCGCGAAATGGGCCGTACCGCCCGTGGTGTTCGCGGCATGAAACTGGGCAAAGGGCAGCAGGTGATCTCCATGCTGATTCCTGAGTCTGGCGCGCAGATCCTCACCGCCTCCGAGCGTGGTTTCGGCAAGCGTACCCCGCTGTCCAAGTTCCCCCGTCGCGGCCGTGGCGGCCAGGGCGTCATCGCCATGGGTACCAAGGGGCGTAACGGTCTGTTGATCGGTGCGATCCAGGTGCAGGAAGGCGAAGAGATCATGTTGATCTCTGACCAGGGCACCTTGGTGCGTACCCGTGTGGGTGAGGTCTCCAGCCTGGGCCGTAACACCCAGGGTGTGACCCTCATCAAGCTGGCAACCGACGAGACGCTGGTGGGCCTGGAGCGAATTCAGGAACCGTCCGAAGATCCCGATGAGCTGATCGACGGGGACGAGGAGGGCGTCGAGGTCGATGCGCTGGATGCAGTCGACGACGGTGGTGCCGCCGAAGAGGCGCCACAGGAGTAACTCAGCGCAACACCCCCGAACGGGGCGACCATGGTCGCCCCGTTTGACTGATTACAGCAGGCAGCGTCCTCAAGGGCGGTGCACTACCTGAGGGCGCGGGTAAGCCCGCTCCTGCAGGGTTCTCGGCAGTATCGAAGATTGTAGATTTGTACTATTTGGCAGAGCGAGAGTGGATGTGAGCAAACGAGCCTTTAACTTCTGCGCAGGCCCTGCCGCGCTTCCTGACGCTGTCCTGCAGCGTGCCCAGGCCGAAATGCTGGACTGGCGTGGCAAGGGCTTGTCCGTGATGGAGATGAGCCATCGCAGCGACGACTACGTGGCTATCGCCGAAAAGGCCGAGCAGGACCTGCGCGACCTGCTTTCCGTCCCCTCCAACTACAAAGTCCTGTTCCTGCAGGGTGGTGCCAGCCAGCAGTTTGCCGAGATCCCGCTGAACCTGCTGCCTGAAAACGCCACGGCCGACTACATCGAGACTGGCATCTGGTCGAAGAAGGCCATCGAAGAGGCGCGCCGCTTTGGTCACGTCAACGTCGCGGCTAGCGCCAAGCCTTACGATTACTTGGCTATCCCAGGTCAGAACGAGTGGAACCTGACCAAGAACGCTGCCTATGTCCACTATGCGTCCAACGAGACCATTGGTGGTCTGCAGTTCGACTGGGTTCCGGAGACCGGTGACGTCCCTCTGGTGGTCGACATGTCGTCCGACATCCTGTCGCGCCCGATCGACGTCTCCCAGTACGGCCTGATCTATGCCGGTGCGCAGAAGAACATTGGTCCGAGCGGCCTGGTGGTGGTGATCGTGCGCGAAGACCTGCTCGGTCGCGCCCGTAGCCATTGCCCGACCATGCTCGACTACAAGGTCGCAGCTGACAACGGCTCGATGTACAACACCCCGGCCACCTATTCCTGGTACCTCTCGGGCCTGGTATTCGAATGGCTCAAGGAGCAGGGCGGTGTCGAGGCCATGGAGCAGCGCAACCGCGCCAAGAAGGACCGCCTGTACGGTTTCATCGACGGTAGCGAGTTCTACACCAACCCGATCAGCCACAATGCCCGGTCGTGGATGAACGTGCCGTTCCGCCTGGCCGACGAGCGCCTGGATAAAGCCTTCCTGGCCGGTGCTGATGCCCGTGGCCTGCTCAATCTCAAGGGCCATCGTTCGGTCGGCGGCATGCGCGCCTCGATCTACAATGCCCTGGGTCTTGAGGCGGTCGATGCCCTGGTGGCCTACATGGCCGAATTCGAGAAGGAGCACGCTTGATGTCCGATCAGGAACTCAAGGCGCTGCGCGTACGCATCGACAGTCTCGACGAGAAAATCCTCGAGCTGATCAGCGAGCGTGCCCGTTGTGCCCAGGAGGTGGCCAAGGTCAAGACCGCCTCCCTGGCTGAAGGCGAGAAGCCGGTGTTCTACCGGCCCGAGCGCGAGGCTGCTGTGCTCAAGCGCGTCATGGAGCGCAACAAGGGGCCGCTGGACAATGAAGAAATGGCGCGGTTGTTCCGCGAAATCATGTCTTCCTGCCTGGCCCTGGAAGAGCCTCTCAAGGTTGCTTACCTCGGCCCTGAAGGCACCTTCACCCAGGCCGCGGCCATGAAGCACTTCGGTCATGCCGTGGTCAGCCGCCCGATGGCTGCCATCGATGAAGTGTTCCGTGAAGTGGCGGCAGGTGCCGTCAACTTCGGCGTGGTGCCGGTGGAAAACTCCACCGAAGGCGCGGTCAGCCATACCCTGGACAGCTTCCTCGAGCACGACATGGTGATCTGCGGCGAAGTCGAGCTGCGCATCCACCATCACCTGCTGGTGGGCGAGAACACCAAGACCGACAGCATCACGCGCATCTATTCCCACGCCCAGTCCCTGGCCCAGTGCCGCAAGTGGCTGGACGCGCACTACCCGAATGTCGAGCGCGTGGCGGTGTCCAGCAACGCCGAGGCCGCCAAGCGGGTCAAGGGCGAGTGGAATTCGGCGGCCATCGCCGGCGACATGGCGGCCAATCTGTACGGCCTGACTCGCCTGGCCGAGAAGATCGAGGACCGCCCGGACAACTCCACGCGCTTCCTCATGATCGGCAACCAGGAAGTGCCGCCTACCGGCGACGACAAGACCTCGATCATCGTCTCGATGAGCAACAAGCCAGGTGCTCTGCACGAGCTGTTGGTGCCTTTCCACGAGAACGGCATCGACCTGACCCGTATCGAGACCCGTCCGTCGCGCAGCGGCAAATGGACCTACGTGTTCTTCATCGACTTCGTCGGCCATCACCGTGATCCGCTGATCAAGGCGGTGCTGGAGAAGATCAGCCAGGAGGCTGTGGCGCTCAAGGTGCTGGGGTCCTATCCGAAGGCGGTGCTTTGATAGAAAACCTTTGGTTTTCGCGCGGTACCTGTGGGTGCGGCCTTGTGTCGCGATGGGCTGCCCTGCAGCCCCCTGCGGTCTCACTGACTGGCATAGTTTCTAAACAGGGTTCGCACTCGTGGTAGATGCAGTTACAACCAAACCCGCGCCGATCATCGGTCGCCTGGTCGTCGTAGGCCTGGGCTTGATCGGCGGGTCATTCGCCAAGGGGCTGCGCGAAAGCGGCCTGTGCCGGGAGGTGGTCGGCGTCGACCTGGATGCCCAGTCGCGTAAGCTGGCCGTTTCGCTCGGCGTGGTCGATCGCTGCGAGCAAGACCTCGACGCTGCCTGTGTCGGCGCCGATGTGATCCAGTTGGCCGTCCCCATCCTGGCGATGGAAAAGGTCCTGGCCCATCTCGCGCGCCTGGACCTGGGTGATGCAGTGATCACTGATGTGGGCAGCGCCAAGGGCAATGTGGTGCGTGCTGCGCGTGAGGCCTTTGCCGGACGCCTGTCGCGTTTCGTCCCGGGTCACCCGATCGCCGGCTCCGAGCAGAGCGGGGTGGAGGCCTCCAATGCCGCACTCTTCCGCCGCCACAAGGTTATCCTCACGCCGCTGCCGGAAACCGACCCGGCCGCCGCGGCCCTGATCGACCGCCTGTGGCGCGCGCTGGGTGCCGATGTGGAACACATGCCGGTGGAACGCCATGACGAAGTCCTGGCTGCCACCAGCCACCTGCCGCACCTGCTGGCGTTCGGTCTGGTCGATTCCCTGGCCAAGCGCAATGAAAACCTGGAGATCTTCCGGTACGCTGCGGGAGGCTTCCGCGATTTCACGAGAATCGCCGGCAGTGACCCGATCATGTGGCACGACATCTTCCTCGCCAACCGCGAGGCTGTCCTGCGCACCCTGGATACATTTCGCAGCGATCTCGACGCCTTGCGCGACGCGGTCGATGCAGGGGACGGGCACCAGCTGCTGGGTGTATTCACCCGCGCCCGGGCTGCCCGCGAGCATTTCAGTAAAATCCTGGCCCGCCGGGCCTATGTGGACGCTATGAACGCCAACGATCTGATTTTCCTGGCCCAACCTGGTGGCCGCCTGTCCGGACGGATCCGCGTTCCGGGCGACAAATCGATTTCCCATCGCTCGATCATGCTTGGCTCGCTGGCCGAAGGCACCACCGAGGTCGAAGGTTTCCTCGAGGGCGAGGACGCCCTGGCAACCTTGCAGGCCTTCCGTGACATGGGGGTGGTCATCGAAGGCCCACACCATGGCCGTGTGACCATCCACGGCGTCGGCCTGCACGGCCTCAAGCCGCCGCCTGGCCCGATCTACTTGGGTAACTCCGGAACTTCGATGCGTCTGCTGTCGGGCCTGCTGGCTGGCCAGCCGTTCGATGTCACCATGACCGGCGATGCCTCGCTGTCCAAGCGCCCGATGAACCGTGTGGCCAACCCGCTGCGCGAGATGGGTGCAGTGGTCGAGACCGGCCCTGAAGGCCGTCCGCCGCTGACCATCCGTGGCGGCCACAAGCTCAAGGCGCTCAATTACACGCTGCCGATGGCCAGTGCCCAGGTCAAATCCTGCCTGCTGTTGGCTGGCCTGTATGCTGAAGGCACCACGACCGTCACCGAGCCTGCGCCGACCCGCGACCACACCGAGCGCATGCTGCGTGGCTTTGGCTATGCGGTCGAGACCAATGGCCCGGTCGCTTCGCTCACGTCGGGTGGCAAGCTCAGCGCAACCCGCATCGAAGTACCGGCGGACATCTCCTCGGCGGCGTTCTTCCTGGTCGCGGCGTCCATCGCCGAGGGTTCGGAATTGGTACTCGAGCACGTCGGCATCAACCCGACCCGTACCGGCGTCATCGACATCCTGCGCCTGATGGGCGGCGACATTACCCTGGAAAACCAGCGTGAGGTTGGCGGCGAACCGGTCGCGGACCTGCGCGTGCGCGGCGCCAAGCTCAAGGGTATCGAGATCCCCGAGCACCTCGTGCCGCTGGCGATCGATGAATTCCCGGTGCTGTTCGTGGCTGCAGCCTGCGCGGAAGGGCGTACCGTGCTGCGCGGCGCCGAGGAGCTGCGCGTCAAGGAATCCGACCGCATCCAGGTCATGGCCGACGGACTGCTGACCTTGGGCGTGAAGTGCGAGCCGACCCCCGATGGCATCATCATCGACGGTGGCCAGATCGGCGGTGGCGAAGTGCATGGTCACGGTGACCACCGCATCGCCATGGCCTTCAGTGTCGCCTCGCTGCGTGCCAGCGCGCCGATCCGCATCCATGACTGCGCCAACGTCGCCACGTCCTTCCCGAACTTCCTGGCGCTGTGCGCCGAGGTTGGTATTCGTGTCGCAGAAGAGGGCAAGTCGTGAGCTCGCAAGCGCCAGTCATCACCATCGACGGGCCAAGCGGTTCGGGCAAGGGCACGGTCGCGGGCATTCTGGCCCGCGAGCTGGGCTGGAGGCTGCTTGATTCCGGCGCCCTGTACCGCCTGCTGGCGTTCAATGCCGTCAACCATGGCGTCGACCTGACCAACGAAGAGTTGCTCAAGGCCTTGGCCGCCCATCTGGATG
This sequence comes from Pseudomonas sp. PKS, assembly GCF_051913525.1. Classification (NCBI taxonomy): domain Bacteria; kingdom Pseudomonadati; phylum Pseudomonadota; class Gammaproteobacteria; order Pseudomonadales; family Pseudomonadaceae; genus Pseudomonas; species Pseudomonas sp. PKS. The sequence goes on from NZ_JBEGDO010000009.1 coordinate 78,035, forward strand.
TGCAATTCGTCGCCGCCGAACCGGGTAAGCTGCAACAGATCATCCTCGAGGGTGAGGATGTCAGCAACGTGATCCGCACCGAAACCGTCGGCGCCGGCGCCTCGATGGTCGCTTCGCTGCCAGCGGTGCGTGAAGCGTTGCTGCAGCGTCAGCGCGCCTTCCGCGAAGCGCCTGGCCTGATCGCTGACGGTCGCGACATGGGCACCGTGGTCTTCCCGGACGCGCCCTTGAAAGTGTTCCTCACCGCCAGCGCGGAGGAGCGTGCACGGCGTCGCTATTTGCAGTTGAAGGGCAAGGGTGATGATGTTAGTCTGGCGAGTCTGCTAGATGAGATTCGTGCGCGCGATGAGCGTGACACCCAGCGTGCGGTGGCCCCGCTGAAACCAGCGGCCGATGCCATCCAACTGGACTCCACCGAGTTGTCCATCGAGCAGGTGTTGCAACGTATCAGGAGCGAGCTCGCCCAGCGCGATCTGCTCTGATAGCCAGGAGAACAGGCAGGGGCACCAGTCAACGTCCTGCCGGTTTTCCTTTATATGAACGAAACCCACATTGTCTGGAATGTGGCTATGGGCGTCTGTTTCGCCCGAATCTACAGGAATTAAAATGAGCGAAAGCTTTGCAGAACTCTTTGAAGAAAGCCTGAAAACCCTCAATCTGCAGCCGGGCGCGATCATCACCGGTATCGTTGTCGACATCGACGGCGACTGGGTTACCGTTCACGCTGGTCTGAAGTCCGAGGGCGTCATCCCGCTCGAGCAGTTCATCAACGAAGCTGGCGAGCTGACCATCAAGGTCGGTGACGAAGTTCACGTTGCGCTGGACGCGGTCGAAGACGGCTTTGGCGAAACCAAGCTGTCCCGTGAAAAAGCCAAGCGCGCCGAGTGCTGGATTGTTCTGGAAGCAGCTTTCGCCGCCGAAGAAGTGGTCAAGGGCGTTATCAACGGTAAGGTTAAGGGCGGCTTCACTGTCGACGTTAACGGCATCCGTGCGTTCCTGCCGGGCTCCTTGGTTGATGTCCGCCCAGTGCGCGATACCACCCACCTGGAAGGCAAAGAGCTGGAATTCAAGGTCATCAAGCTGGACCAGAAGCGCAACAACGTTGTCGTTTCCCGTCGCAGCGTGCTGGAAGCCGAGAACAGCGCCGAGCGCGAAGCCCTGCTGGAAACCCTGCAGGAAGGCCAACAGGTCAAGGGTATCGTCAAGAACCTCACCGACTACGGCGCCTTCGTGGACCTGGGCGGTATCGACGGCCTGCTGCACATCACCGACATGGCTTGGAAGCGCATCAAGCACCCGTCGGAAATCGTCAACGTTGGTGACGAAGTCGATGTTCGCGTCCTGAAGTTCGACCGTGAGCGCAACCGCGTTTCCCTGGGTCTGAAGCAAATGGGCGAAGATCCGTGGGTTGCCATCACCTCGCGCTACCCAGAAGGTACTCGCGTACAGGCTCGCGTTACCAACCTGACCGACTACGGCTGCTTCGCTGAGCTGGAAGAAGGCGTTGAAGGTCTGGTACACGTTTCCGAAATGGACTGGACCAACAAGAACATCCACCCGTCGAAAGTCGTTCAGGTTGGCGACGAAGTGGAAGTCATGGTTCTGGACATCGACGAAGAGCGTCGTCGTATCTCCCTGGGCATCAAGCAGTGCAAGTCCAACCCATGGGAAGACTTCTCCAGCCAGTTCAACAAAGGTGACAAGATCACCGGTACCATCAAGTCGATCACCGACTTCGGTATCTTCATTGGCCTGGACGGCGGCATCGACGGTCTGGTTCACCTGTCCGATATCTCTTGGAACGAGTCCGGCGAAGAAGCCGTACGTCGCTTCAAGAAGGGCGACGAGCTGGAAACCGTCATCCTGTCGGTTGATCCAGAGCGCGAGCGCATCTCCCTGGGTATCAAGCAACTGGAAGACGATCCGTTCTCCAACTTCGTTGCTCTGAACGACAAGGGTGCAATCGTTAAGGGTATCGTCAAGGAAGTTGACGCCAAAGGCGCCATCGTTACCCTGGCCGACGACATCGAAGCTACTCTGAAGGCTTCCGAAATCAGCCGTGACCGCGTTGAAGACGCGCGTAACGTCCTGAAGGAAGGCGAAGAGATCGAAGCCAAGATCATCAGCGTCGACCGCAAGTCCCGCGTTATCAGCCTGTCCATCAAGTCGAAGGACGACGCTGAAGAGCGCGAAGCTATCCAGAGCCTGAAAAACGCCGCTCCGGAAGCTGCTGCCGACACCACCATGGCTGCGCTGCTGCGCGAAGCTATGGCCAAGCAGAACTAAGTTCTGTTTGATCGGTAAAAAAGGGCGACTTCGGTCGCCCTTTTTTGTGTTCGCAAAAAACAAGTAGACGACACCGTCGCGCTCGCGCGCCATTTCTGTCGGCGTTGGCGAAGCCTGCGATGGGCTGCAAAGCAGCCCCAGAATCATTCCGCCTTCGTCAAATCAACTCGCTGCACCCCGTAGTGGCAATTAAGCCAATCCCTCCTGGCCATCCTTTGTCTCAACCTCCCTGCAATCTTGAATTTTTTTATTAAGTCAAGATGCACCCTGTTCAAATCCATCGGGGCGTGCTACAAACTGGTTAAGCAATGATCTAGCTGCTTGATAACGAAGGGAAAAATATGACGAAGTCGGAGCTGATCGAACGTATTGTCACCCATCAAGGGCTGCTCTCGTCCAAGGACGTGGAGTTGGCCATCAAGACCATGCTTGAACAGATGTCACAGTGCCTAGCCACGGGTGATCGCATCGAGATCCGGGGTTTTGGCAGCTTTTCTTTGCACTACCGCTCACCGCGGGTAGGGCGTAACCCCAAGACCGGCCAGTCGGTGAATCTTGAAGGCAAGTACGTGCCGCACTTCAAGCCCGGCAAGGAGCTGCGTGATCGGGTCAACGAAGAAGAAGACCACGTCTCGCACTGATTGAAGAAGGAACAGCCTGATGCGTAACCTCAAGCGCGCCGTGGCGGCGTTGTTCGTGCTGCTGCTGGCGGCGGTGGTCCTGTTCTTCGTCCTGGAGAACCAGCAGGCCGTGTCCCTGGTGCTGTTCGGTTGGGCAGCGCCTGCAGTCCCGGTAGCAGTACTGGTGATTGCCGCACTGGTCGTCGGCCTGGCAGTCGGACCATTGCTTGGCGCCTATGGTGTCCTGCGCAGCAAGCGCAAGATCCGCGCCTCGGCCCGCCAGGCGGCCCTTTCCGGCAATTAAGCCTCAACGCGATCTTCTGCGCTGGCGGGGCTGCTTTGCAGCCCTTTCGCGACACAAGGCCGCTCCTACAGGTACTGCACAGCTTTCAGGCTCGACGCTGATGCTGTAGGAGCGGCCTTGTGTCGCGAAAGGGGTGCGAAGCGCCCTCAGCATTACCTCTGCCACCGCATACCAAAGGCAAGGCACGAATCTCGAAAGGACGGGCAATCAGAGAGTCATCCTACACTCCCCCGGGTAACTCACGATGTGACAGTAACTGAAGCGCATGGGGTAATAGTGCACTTCGTTGCCCGCACTCGAAAGGTCCCAACGGAATGGACTACCCCAAGCTTTCGCACCACGGCGGTACTCGCGCTGTCACCGGTTCCTGTCATCAACTCCACCTCGACGACACCATCAGCCTGCTGATCGATTGCGGTATCGAGCAAGGTGTCGACGCCTCACCTGACGCGCAAAGTGCTCCACTCGGCTTCGATATCAGCGGCATCCAGGCGTTGATCATCACCCACGTCCACCTCGACCATGTCGGCCGTATCCCCGCACTGCTGGCCGCCGGCTTTCGCAGCCCGATCCTCCGCAGCGAGCCCTCCGCAAAGCTTCTGCCGCTCATCCTCGAAGACGCCTACCGGCTTGGCATCAGCCGCGAGCCCGTCCAGGTTGCACGCTTTCTGGAACTCGTGAATCGCCTCATTACTCCGTCGCCGTTCGGGCAATGGCACGACATCGTCGATCATGACGGTGTCCAGTGCCGCATCCGCTTGCAGCGCGCCGGACATCTACTGGGCTCGGCCTATGTCGAATATGATGTCCGTCATTCGCGGCAGGGCGCCAGCACCCGCGTGGTCTTTTCCGGAGACCTCGGTGCGCCTGACAATCCCTTGCTATGCCCTCAACAGCCGCCCGAGCGAGCCGACCTGCTGGTGCTCGAAAGCACCTATGGCGACCGCCTGCACCCGAATCGCAGTGAGCGCCAGCAGCGGTTGACGTCCGCCATCGATCGCGCGCTTGCAGACCTCGGTACGATCCTCAATCTGGCGTTTAGTCTGGGGCGTACCTAGGAGCTGCTTTATGAGCTCGAGGACATTCTCCACCGCAAGGCGCTTCTAAGTGGTGAGGAGAAAGGCGGTGATGACCCTGTGGACTGGTCCCGGTTGCCGATCATTCTCGACTCCCCCTTGGCCCAGCGCGTTACCCAGGCCTACCGGGAGTTGCATCGTTACTGGAATGCGGAGGCTCAGCAGCGTTTGGGCGCAGGGCGCCAACCGCTGGGTTTCAACCAGCTCGTCTGTGTCGATAGCCACACCAAACACCTGCAGGTCGTCAACTACCTCAAGAGCACCGGGCGACCGGCGATTGTGATTGCCGGGAATGGCATGTGCTCCGGCGGGCGGATCGTCAATTACCTCAAGGCGATGCTGGGTGATCCGCGGCATGAGGTGTTGTTTGTGGGGTACCAGGCCAAAGGTACCCCTGGGGCGATCATCCAGGCCGGGCGAAGTGAAACGGTCGAAATGGAGGGTGAAAGGTATGAGATCCGCGCGAAGGTGATGACGTTGGAGGGGTATTCGGGCCATGCTGACCAGGCAGGGTTGGTGCGGTTTGCGCTGGGGCAGGGCGTGCCGGCGAGGCGGATAGTGCTTGTGCATGGGGAGAGGAGTGCCAAGCGGGCTTTGGCTCGTGCTCTGAGGCAGCGCTATGCAATGGTTGGGCGCATGGTGGACGTTTCGTTTCCAGGGTGATTGCTGTCAGGAGTGGTAGACAAAATAAATTAAACATCTCCCCCGCCTGGTGTGTGCATCCCTCGTTGAAACGGGTCTCACCTCTCATCCCGATACATTTCAAAAACGTTGAAACTGGGGCGGGGATTACACGCGTGAAGCAGCGCGCCAAGGGGGCTTTCAGCCACTTGACCCTCGCAAGTGCTATGACTACAACAAACACACCGACGTCAGTTGCCAGAGCAACGATGCTGCTTGACTGATTGCCGAACGGACACTGGTTGCCGATCTGCTTGAAACCCAAGGAGGTCTTAGCGTGCCGCCGCGCCACTGTCGACGGACGCTGCTCAAGACCTGCTAGCCTTGCATCATGATCGGTTGTTCACCATGAGCTAGGCATAGGCATGGTTCGTTGAGGCGCACACACTCGCTCGCGGACTGACGGCATGATTTTGTCTCCGCCCTCCTAAAGGCGTGAAGTCTATCGAGCATGCTGGTAAATTGGTCCGCCTTCCAAAGCTGGTGTTGCACCCCGGTAGTATGGTCCGCCGCTTTGGCGTGCGCGCACTGGTTGTCGGCTTTACGTGGATGCTTTGGAACGTGAAGCGACGATGCCCTATGGTCTATTTCACTTCATTATGAAATCAATGCATTTATCTCCCCATGACCTGCACAACGTTTGCGCCTTGGTACGCCAAGCAATACAAATCTGCATTGTGAGCCTTGATCAAGGTGTGCTGGGAGTAGGTGAATGAGGTTTTCTGGAAATACCAGCTGGATGCTTCTAGAGCAGTTCGTGAGAACTGGAGTTGCTTTTTTTATCGGTATCTATTTGGCTCGGTATCTAGGGCCTAAACAGTTTGGTTTGTTGAGTTACGGTTTGAGTCTCGTCTTGATCGTGCAAGTGTTTGCCCGCTTGGGCATGGACTCCATTTTGACCAGGGAAATTTCCAGAAGTCCAGAATCGGCCGATGACCTCAAGGCCACTGCTGTATGGTTGATGTTGGCCGGATCAGTTATCGCGGTGATTGCGCTATGGACCGGCCTGAGGTTAGTGGGTGAAAGTAGTGACATCGTTGAAATCGTCGTTATTCTATTAGTTTCGGTGCCTTTGCAGTGTCTTTATGTCGTCGATTATCACTGCCAGTCACAGCAGAAGGCAAAGTTATCCTCTTTGTTGAAAGTATCCGTATTGCTGGCGGGAGGGGGCGCGAGGGTGGTGTTGGTGTGTTACGGCGCGCCTTTGTCGTGGTTCGTTGTGCTGGTGCCCGTTGAGGCGTTGGTGATGGCGCTGGCGTTTGGGTTTCTCAATCAGCGGCTGTCTGGCGCCAGTCCATTTGCACGACCCAGCTTTGAAACGGCACGTAAATTGGTTGGGGATGCTTGGCCGATGGTACTATCGAGTCTTTCGGTCATATTGTACCTGCGGATAGATCAAGTCATGATTCAGCATATGCTCGGACATCAAGCGCTCGGCTTCTACTCTGCTGCCAGTAAGATATATGAGGGGTGGGTGGTGTTGCCGGTGGTGCTGAGTGTCGCGGCCCTGCCACGTCTGGTGAAGGCGCGAGCAACAGATGTCGCTCTGTACGAACGAGAACTGTGCATGTTGTTTTCGATCGTGTTCTGGGGGGGGGGCAGTGTCGCGATTATTTGTTTCTTCTTTTCCGATACGATTATCAGGCTGTCATTTGGCCAGGCATTTCTACCCAGCGCTGAAGTGCTGAGCGTGTCAATGTGGGCTGCTGCATTTGCAGGGCTTGGATCAGTGAGTGTCAGGTACTTTGTAGTGGAGGGTTTGACTCGCCTTAATTTGCATCGGACTGTTGTTGCGTTGTTGCTCAATGTCGCTCTAAACTTTTTTATGATTCCTCGCTATGGGATACAGGGGGCGGCGTATTCGACGCTTATCTGTCTTTCGTTCTCTAATTTCTTCATGGATATACTGGATCCTCGCCTGCGACGGCTTGCAATCCTGAAATCCAAGGCATTGATTATGTATCCGCTTTGGCATTCCAAGGAGGCGGGGTGATGCAGTCTGGCAAATATTGGAAAGGGAAAATCGGATATTCTTTGGAGCAGGCGGACGGAAGCTTTTCCCATGGTTTAGCCCGGGACCTGCACATTGTTGTGGTCTGGGAAAAGGGACGTGGTGCAGATGAGCAGGTTCTGCGCGAGGTGTCTGCGGCGTTCAATGTGCTTGCGGTCTGCACCATCGGCTGGTCGCCCGATAAAGTTGATGAAAACTTCAAGCGCTTTTACAAGCATGTCGACAGTAGCCGTGTAAGAGGTAAGGCAGAGCAGGTGGGTGGTGGCGAATTCCTGTGTATCGTCATCGAGGATACTTCGCCGGAGTATCGTTATCGTCAAACGGTTTCTGGTAGCGTCGAACTGGTCAATACCAATATTCTTGGTTTGAAGAGATCGGTGAGGGAGAAAGTGGGTGGGTATTATATCCACTCAAGCGGCTCGCCAGAAGAATTTTATGAGCAAGCTGTTTTATTATTTGGTGAAGAGCGGCTCCAGGCTATTGTTGATGGTGAGTTTCGCTCGACTCGAACCTCCCTCGCTGAAGATCTCGCTGGTGCACAGGGATGGTCCAGTTTTTCCGAGTTGTTTTCGGTATTGCGTTACTGTAGTGATTACGTTGTTTTAAGAAATTTCGAATTCTTGCCGAATGATTTTTTTGAAAATGACAAAGATGTCGATGTTTTATGTCGGCATGCCGGCGATTTCGTGGCGGCGGCGAATGCGCAGGTCCTGAGTGCTGATGGTGGCGTGCATAAGCTTTCCGTCACTGTGGCGGGTAAGCAGGTTCCGTTTGATATCAGATGCGTGGGGGACAACTACTACGATGCTCAATGGCAGAGCGACATTCTGCAGCGAAAAGTACTGGCCGAAGGCGGGATTCTTACCCCGCGGGCAGACGATTATTTTTTCTCGTTGTTGTATCACTCAGCGATACAGAAGCAAGTGGTTAAGCCTGTCTATGCAGCGCGGTTGAGTGCACTAGCGGAGCGCCTGGGACTGGATTTTGTGGAGGGAGAAACGTTCGCCTCGGCGAAGAAAATGGCGTATGTACTCGAAGGCTTCTTGCGTGCGCAAGGGTATCGATATGTTGAGCCGCGCGATGTCGAAGTTTATCGAAATCATGCGGTGCTGGCCCATATGGGCGCCTCTGTAGGGGGCGGTAAGAAGGGGCGCGTATTGAAAGTCATGCGCTATATTGTGCCGGTTGGCTGGCGACGTTTCATTCCACTTCGGCTGAAGCGTTATTTTCTCGGTCTTGTGCAATGAGTAGTTTGCTTAGAGATGTCATAGAGTTGCTATGCCGTCCACTGCAAGTGGTGATTGCACGGCTGCTAGACACCATCCTTGCTCGAGGGGGGTGGCGACGATTCCCGTGGCTGATTGTTGCTTATCGGCTTACCGCTCGCTACTGCAACAGGCTTTCCTTCAAGGAAGTCAAACGCTTGTTGATGATTGATGCAGAGCACTCGATACGCTCGCTATCTGTCACTGCGACGGGGGTGCTGCAGTGCTTCTGCGCGGATAGGCTTTTCATGATCCCCGGTGGGGATGTCTCGGCGCATTCTCTGGCGCAGAGTCACCAGAATTGGCAAGCACTCCGGGCCGGTGGTTGGCCGACACTGGCCGGTTATGAATTCGAGTGTCATCATGCTGATACTGTCTATTCGATGGAACTGTTGGCATCCCCAGCCTCAAGCCAAGAGGCGGTGACGATCCTGAGCCAGATTGCGGACAGCCGCAAGGGTGCTCTGCAGGCGTTCGAGTGGCAACCGCTGATTGATCGGTTGGCCAGGTTCTTCTGTATGGACGCATTTGAGGTCGTGCAGCGCTGTGAGCAGAGGGTGGCGTTTGGGCTGCTGCACGGGGACTTCCATGTAGGCAATATCATGCGCAGCAAGCAGGGGGACCTGGTATTGATAGATCTCGACAGGCTCTGCAGTCGTGCTCCGCAATTTATCGATCACCTGAATTTCAAGGTGTACCAGCGCGAGCAAGAGCTCGCGCGCTCTTGGTTGTCGGTTATCGCAACGGGTGATATTGATCTGGAGGGCTATTCTCGCGAGCAGTGGTTGGCCTACATCCTGTTCCGCAGCGCGGCTGAGGTGTCTAGTTATACTCCGGGGATTCGCTATCGAAAACGATTCAAGTCAGCTGTTTCAGCCATTGATACTATGTTCGACACAACGGTTGCTGAATGACTTGCCTGTCGGGCAGGTTATCCGAAGGTCTGGAGAGAACGCGTGAGTAATGCAGTTTCCGGTGAGCACGTGGTCTTCACATGTGTTCGGGACGCCAGCAAGAATGGCGGGGGGGTTGCGGGCGTAGCTTTGCCTTTGCATCAGGCTTTGTCGGAGGAGGGGGCGAATTATCGAATTCTCTATGAGTTTGGTGAGTCGAACCTGGCAGGAAGCCGTTCTCACTCCACTTTGGAGGACTTGCAAAACCTGGGGTCAGGCGGACTGGTCCACGTACATGGGCTGTGGTTCCCGTTTGAGACGCGTGTATGCCGTGAAGCGTTGAAGCGCAATATGAAACTTGTGATCAGTCCGCATGGGATGCTAGATCCATGGGCGATGAAGCAGAAGCGCTGGAAAAAGACCATTGCGTGGACGCTTTATCAAAAGCGCCTTCTTGAAAAGGCGGATCTGCTCATCGTGAACTCCGAGCAGGAGAAGCGTAACGTGCTCAGGCTGGGTGTCCGTGCTCCCATAGCCGTTATCCCGAACGGGGTAGCACTTGACGCGGCTGGTCGGGGCATGACTCGTCAGCAGGACCAACGCACTGTGTTGTTTCTGTCTCGAGTTGCGCCAGGGAAGGGCGTTCCGGAGTTGCTGGAGGCCTGGAGCCGGATTCCGGATAAGCGCGGTTTCAGGCTTCGTATAGTCGGATACGCCGACACAGCCTATCAGCGGAAAATTGAAAGGCTGATAGCGCGCTTGGGTATAAGCGCTACGGTTGTATGGGAAGGGCCGTTATATGGGCGGGCAAAGTGGCAAGCTTATTGCGATGCAGACTATTTCATTCTCCCTTCCCACAGTGAGAATTTCGGAATCGTCGTTGCAGAGGCGCTCGTGGCAGGGTTGCCGGTTATTACAACTGATCAGACCCCATGGCAGCACCTAGCTGAAGAGGGCGCTGGCTGGATTTGTGGAGTAGGCGCCGAGGCGGTTGAGCAGGCATTGCGTGCTGCACTTGTGTTGCCCGAGTTTGAACGCTTGTCGATGGCTAAAAACGCGCGGTCGGTTTCAGAAAATTACAGCTGGCACAGAATTGCCAGCCGTTACCATGAAGCCTATAGCTGGTTGCAAGGAGGGTTGCGGAAGCCTGACTGGGTGGACGACGGCCCGAGAAAATGAAGCCAGCGGGCCGGCGCTGCGGTTTGGGTAGCCACAGTGCGCAGCGCCTGTTCTCTTAAGTATCGCTGGTGGCTGAGTGTTGAAACGATGGTCTACTTTGAGACGGCATGATGATTTCGCGTGAAGAGTCATTACGGTTGGACATGTTGCGGTTTCCATTGATTGTTGGGGTTGTATTTATCCACAACTTTGACGTTTCGGTGGCATTCCAGTCCGAGCAGGTTGGTATTGCAAGCTCGAGCCTAGTTGTCGACTTTATCAGGAATTTTCTATCTCAAGGGGTTGCCAGGATTGCGGTTCCGCTGTTCTTTCTGATGTCGGGCTACCTGTTTTTTTTGAAGTTCGACGTTTCGCTGGCCGGGTATGCTCAAAAGTTGAGTTCACGGCTCAGGACGTTGTTCATTCCGTTGGTGTTCTGGAATTTGATGATGCTTGCGCTGATGGCGGTAGCGCAATCAATACCCGTAACTGCAAGCTTTTTCTCAGGGCGTAATTCTCTGATTTCTCAGCTTGGTATTCTCGATATCATCAATGCTATTTTTGGAATCGGGCGGATGCCTATCGCTTATCAGTTCTGGTTCGTGCGAGACCTGATCGTTCTGGTGCTGGTTTCTCCCCTGATTTATCTGGTCGGCAGGCACTTGTTCTGGTTGGTTCTGGCATTGCTCCTCCCTCTGTGGGTTGCCGATATCTGGCCCTTGCCGCTCCCTTCTATTGAGGCGCTTTTGTTTTTTTTCCTAGGGGCCAGGCTGGGAATTTGCAAAAAAAGTCTGTTTGCGCTGGATGCTCAAGGTCTGAAAATTGCCTGTGTCTACGTAATACTCGCAGTGCTGGACGCCGTTGCGAGCGGTACCACCTCAGGTGAGGGCGTTCATAAGTTGGCCATTCTGTTCGGGGTGATTACGGCGCTTTGGGTGACAGGGCTGGTGATTCGTTCGGAAGTGTTTACGGATCGCTTGGTGAGGCTGGGGGCGACAAGCTTCTTTGTCTATGCAGCGCATGAGCCGCTGCTGACAGTGTGCAAGAAACTGATCTATAGGCTGCTACACCCAGAGTCTCCCATCCTGATCCTGACGATATACTTGGCACTACCGATTTTTATCATTTCAGTAATTGTCTGGCTGTACCCTCGACTCCAGAGGTGTCTTCCGGGGTTCGTGGCGGTTGTCAGTGGTGGGCGTTAGGGTGATATGAAGCTTGCTGTAGCCGATCCATAGACCTCACCTAGTGCAAGTCTGTTTACTGTGGTATTACCGGCTTGTGGTTCCATGGTGGCAGCGTTTCGTAATCTTCAATCGACGGTATGTGATTCATGGGTAAGCGATCCATAAACCCCACCCGTTACATGAAGGACGGGGAAATCAGGTATTCGAGTCGGGCACCTGCCCCGCTTGAGTCTTTAACCCGAACAACTGGTCAGCTAGCTGTCGGCCTCGCTCCAGCCCCTCCGCCGTCAACCAGATGGATTTGTTTCTATTAACTGGATCACTGATGAAACCCTGTTCATGCAGTCGATTCATGATCTCGAAGTCAAATCCTTTCCACGCGTTACCTTTGTCGGAGCTATAGGCTGCCAACAAGGCAAGCACTGCGTCTTCAATCAGTTTTTCGTCGTATTCCATGGTCGTTACCCCGCTCTTGTCCTTCAAGCGCTTCGTAGGCCCCATCTGACCCACGATGGGGGGAGCACTTAACTATGTATTTTAGGCGTGCAATTCCACGGCAGCAGCGCTTCGTAGTCTTCCACGGAGGACGCCTGCGGCAGGCGTTCCAGTGCGTGGCGCAGCCACGCATAGGGCTCTTGGCCGTTGGCTTTGGCCGTCTCGACCAGGCTGTAAAGTTGCGCACTGGCCGTCGCCCCTCTGGGCGTGTCACTGAACAACCAGTTCTTTCTGCCGATGACAAACGGGCGGATCGCGCGCTCGGCGGCGTTATTGTCGATCGGCAAGTCTCCTTGCTCGACGTAGCGTTCCAACTTGCTCCAGTTGCTGGCCAGATAGCCGATGGCTTTACCCAACGCATTCTGGCTCGTGACCTGGGGCTGCGTTTTCTCTGTCCAGCTTTTCAACTGGGCCAGCACTGGTTGACTGCGCGCTTGGCGGGCCAGCTTGCGATCTTCATCGCTGCCTTCCTTAAGGTCGCGCTCGATGCCATAGAGCTTGTTGATCAAATTCAGTGCGATGTCTGCCCGCCCAGTTTTACCCTTGGGCTGCACTTTCTGCGCTTCGACGAACTTACGACGTGCGTGCGCCCAGCAGCCCAACCGCTCCACGCCGTCCTGTGCAGCCAGCGCGTTGTAACCGGCGTAGTCGTCGGTCATGACATAGCCGCGATAGCCATCCAGCAGGCGCGTCGGCACCTCCTGCGCTCGGCTAGTGGCGTAGTCGAAAAGGATCACCGGGCGATCAGGTGGGCCGCCGGTTTGTACCCACATCCAGGATTGGCTGCTGGGCTCACGGCCAGGCTCTTTCAACACCTGCACACGGGTTTCATCACAGTGAATGATTCGACTGTTTAACAGGCTTTCGCGCATCAGATTCAGCAGCGGCTGAAAGTGCTCGCTGCATTGAATCGCCCAGCGTGCCAGGGTTTGGCGCGGGATATCGATACCGTGGCGCCCCAGCACTTTTTCGAAGCGGTGAAGCGGTAGGCCGTCTACGTATTTGGTGGTGAGCAGCATGGCCAGCACACTCGGGCTAGCCATGCTCTTCTCGATCACCTGGGCAGGCTTGTCCGCTGTTACGGGCGCTGACTCGCAGTCGCGGCAGCCATAAACCTTGCGAACATGTTTGATGACGCGAATCTGCATCGGGACGATTTCAAGCTGTTCGCTGACTTCTTCACCAATGGCATGTTTGCGGCAGCCACAAGCGCAAGTCAGTTCATGCTCGGGCAGTTCGTGGACAACTTCGATACGCGGCAAATCAGCCGGCAGCGGCTTGCGTTTGCCACGGCGCTTGGTCGGCGCAACGACTTCTTCGTCGTCAGCTTCATCCAAGGTTTCTGCCAGGCTTTCCGCTTCGTCGAAGAGCGGCAATTGTGGCGTCGCCACATCGCCTGTCTGCTCGGTCTTGCGCCCGAACAGGCGCTGGCGCAACAGCGCAACTTCCTCTTCGAGATGAACGATCTTGCCCTTGTCGGACGCGCGCTCGTTGATCATCTGCTCAAGCAGTTGCTTGAGCAGAACAGGATCGTCAGGGAGGTTTTCGGGCATGGAAATCATGCCGCGGATTATACCGAATCAGGCGACGAAACGAGGGGTCAAGACCTGATGCGGACGGTTACGCCAGCGGTCGAAGCCGTCGAGTAGCCAGTTCAGTTCCTGGACGGTCAAGACAATGGCTTCGTCAGTGACATCGGGCGAGGTTTTGAAACGTTCGGACTCCAAGCGTTTGAGCCACAGGCAGAAGCCGTTGCGCTCCCAATACAGGATCTTCACGCGGTTGCGCGGCTTGTTGAGGAAGACGAAAAGCACCGGGTCGAACACCGCCACCTTGATATCGAGTTCGACCAGCGCAGCCAGGCCATCGATGGACTTTCGGAAGTCGACGGGCTTGGGGTAGAGGTACACTTTTTCGACTTTGGCGTCGGGTCGCATCATGGTCAGCGAGCTCCAGAAAGAAATCGGGAGCACAGCATCGGGGATCAGGTAGGCGCTTTGAATGTGGGGTTCATGGAGCGCTTACTTTGTCAGTACGCTTGAACGCGACAGCAAGTATCGTTGCGGCGCGGGTAACTGCCTTGCTTGCTGAGGCAGTGGAGCAGCTCGCCCGCGCTATAGTGCATTTCACGCCGACTTCGGTTTATGGTTGAATCTGGTTGAGCGCTTTTTCTCAATGCAGAGCGAGAAGTGGATCAAGTGCCAAGCACACGCCAGTGTGACGGATGTGGGTAAGAGTCCGGCCAACCCGTCTTGCGTGACTAAGCCGGACGCCACCTATGCGGCAGCAGCTCCGCAATCTCACTGGCCCGCTGCGTCGGCAGGCGTTTGAGATAGGCATATGGGTCATGTCCATTGTTCCGAGCCGACTGGATCAAACTCATGGTCGCAGCCGCGCGTTTGCCACTGCGAAGTGACCCTGCAAAGAGCCAGTTCTTACGTCCTAGGTGCGGTAGGTGGGGTTTATGGATCGGTTACCTGACAAAGGAGCGAGCAACCTGGCTAATTGCCGACCAGGCCGAAACCGTGGATGACCTGTGAGCAGGCACCTGATGGGCTCGGAAATAGTCATCCATGACTTCCGCGTTGTGGCACATTGAGTAGCTTGGAGGCGAAGCACCATGATCAACTACAGAGCGCCCCATTGGACACCCGTTCGCACAATGCCGGGATCAAGATCGCTGAAGGATGTACTGTGCCCGAGGCTGGTGGCCATAGCTGACACTAAGGTTCTTCTGAATTACTTTTAGACCTACAGAGGCGGCGCACTTCTCTACTTGACTCGGAGTGTGCCGAATCGGGTAGATTTTCGGTGAGTAGTCTCCCATTGGGTGGTCTGACGCGATGCGGTAGTCTGCGACGGCGTCGGTCAATTCTACAATGATTACTCCACCCGGATTCAATTTTCCCGCATACGGCGCAAGGAATTCAGTCAACAGTTTTTCTCGAAGCTCGTCCGAAGTGATGCCAGAATGGCGTTGTTCGTTATCATAGTTTCCCATCCACGCAGAAAAGACCCAGTGCATGGCAGTTATGACATCATAACCTTCATGATTGAAGGATGGAGCAAACCCGTCTGCCTGGTAGAATTCGGCTTTGTAATTTCCCATTTTAGCGATCGAATTGGCAACATCCACACACTCGTGCAAATAGTCGAATCCGCCGACGCCATGGAATCCATGGTCCTCAAGATGAAAAGCCATAATTCCTGTTCCACATCCCGTCACCAGCACACGGGCGTCTTTCTGGAAGTTTTTAACGATGTAGTCAAGAGCGAAATTTGTAAGCGGATCATGATCACCTCGCTCATACGCAGTATAGAACCATGAAGCCTGCCCATCAATAACAGCAAAACCCTTATCCTTGATCATCTTCTTGATCGCGCTTTTGGATACTTTAGTCCCCACGTAAGTTGTCTTTGGCTTGGCGCGCCTTATCTCAATGCCAAAATAATTTTCGGCAGCATTTTTTACAAAAAATTTGATATCACTTTTCAAGCAGATTAGAGCATTTTTCATACAACTTCCCTGATCCTTGACACTTTGCATTTGACATGAATTTTTAGCAGCATTGACGACACAAATTCTAGCTAGATACTACCAGTAATTCTCACTTCAGCCTATTCCGACGCCGTCGCGCTTGTCAGCGATTGGGCGAATAGACCCGTAGGCTCGCCCTGCCAGGGCAAGGAGGTGCGTGATCAGACCGGTCCCATCAGCACCGCAAGAGCTGCTCACCGGAGATGCCACGGTAACCTTGCCCCACCTCGCAGCGGGGGAACCATGAATGTTCTTTCTGCCTAGGGGGATTTTGCCTGTGCTTTCATAGGAGTGGCCTCCTGTCCAGTCGTCAGCTGCATATTTCTCAGAAGCCTTCCCGGCGCAGGAAGGGCATAATGTCCTGCTTATGTCCCAAGCTGCTGAGGATCCCATGCAGTGTTGAGGGCGTGGTCAGCGACGCTGCTTGGTTGAGGTACTGTCGCTTTATCGAGTTTTTGGCGAGTAGCGATACCGGTTTTGGCGAACGATGACATCATCGGAAAACAGGGTCGGCCTTGGCTGGTGCTTGAACTGTTTCAGTTTTAAGAGAAGGGGAGTTTCATCAATATGTCGGTTACCAAGCGAGAATCCATCGCCAAATTCAAGGAGCGGGAGGCACTGATAGGTATTGTCGGGCTGGGCTACGTAGGCCTTCCGCTGATGTTGCGTTATAACGCCATTGGTTATCGCGTGCTGGGTATTGATATCGATGAATCCAAGACCACTCGTCTGAATGCCGGAGAGAGCTATATCGAGCATATCCCGGCCGCGCGCATTCGTGCCGCCCGCGACAGTGGTTTTGAGGCGACCTGTGATTTCCGACGTGTTGCCGAATGTGACGCCCTGATTCTCTGCGTGCCGACGCCGCTGAACAAGTATCGCGAGCCGGACATGAGCTTCGTGATCAATACCACTGAAGCCATCAAGCCCTATCTGCGTGCCGGCCAAGTGGTCTCGCTGGAAAGCACTACTTATCCAGGTACCACCGAAGAAGAGCTGCTGCCACGTGTCGAGCAGGGCGGTCTGAAAGTGGGCGAAAGCATCTTCCTCGTCTACTCGCCGGAGCGTGAAGACCCGGGCAACCCCAATTTCGAGACCCGTACCATTCCCAAGGTGATCGGTGGTCATACGCCTGCGTGCCTTGATGTCGGCATCGCGCTGTACGAGCAGGCGATCGACCAGGTTGTGCCGGTCAGTTCGACCAAGGCTGCCGAGATGACCAAGCTGCTGGAGAACATCCATCGCGCGGTGAACATCGGTCTGGTCAATGAAATGAAAGTAGTGGCTGACCGCATGGGCATCGACATCTTCGAAGTCGTCGATGCCGCGGCTACCAAACCCTTCGGCTTCACCCCCTACTACCCCGGCCCTGGCCTGGGAGGGCATTGCATCCCGATCGACCCGTTCTACCTGACCTGGAAAGCGCGCGAGTATGGCTTGCATACCCGTTTCATCGAGCTGTCCGGCGAGGTCAATCAGGCGATGCCGGAATACGTTGTCAACAAGTTGATGGACGGCTTGAACGACAAGGCCAAGGCACTGAAGGGCAGCAAGGTGCTAGTGCTAGGTATTGCCTACAAGAAGAACGTCGACGATATGCGCGAGTCACCCTCCGTAGAGATCATGGAACTGCTCGAGGTCAAAGGGTGCCTGGTTGCCTACAGTGACCCCCACGTGCCGGTTTTCCCGAAAATGCGTGAACACCATTTCGATCTGTCCAGCGTCGCACTGACTGCCGAAAGCCTTGCTTCGTTCGATGCCGTCGTCCTGGCCACCGACCACGACAAGTTCGATTATGAGCTGATCCGTCAGCATGCTCGACTGGTCGTCGACAGCCGCGGCAAGTACCGTGTGCCAGAAGCCCATATCATCAAAGCCTGATTGCAGGAGTGCTGCTTTGAAACGTTTTGCCCTCATCGGCGCTGCCGGTTACATCGCTCCTCGTCATATGCGTGCTATCAAGGACACGGCCAACGAACTGGTATCGGCCTACGATATCAATGACTCAGTCGGCATCATCGATAGCCTCTCGCCTCAGAGCGAATTCTTCACAGAGTTCGAGCGCTTTATCGAGCACGCTTGGCAGCTCAAGCGCGACAGCGCGACAGCTCTGGATTATGTCTCGGTTTGTTCGCCCAACTACCTGCACCATGCACATATTGCTGCGGGCCTGCGCTTGGGCTGTGACGTGATCTGCGAAAAGCCGTTGGTGCCGACGCCGTCGATCCTCGACGAGTTGGCTCAGGTGGAGCGTGAGACAGGCAAGCGGGTATACAACATCCTGCAACTGCGCCACCACCAGGCCATTCTCGATCTCAAGGGGAAGGTCGCCCGGGAGCGGCGCAATGACAAGTACGATGTCGAGCTGACCTACATTACCTCCCGCGGCAAGTGGTACATGGAGAGTTGGAAGGGCGACTCGCGCAAGTCGTTTGGTGTGGCCACCAATATCGGTGTGCATTTCTACGACATGCTGCACTTCATTTTCGGCAAGTTGCAGCGTAACGTCGTGCACTTCGCTAACGACTACAAGGCGGCTGGTTACCTGGAGTACGAAAAAGCTCGGGTACGCTGGTTCCTGTCGATCGACGCGCAGGACTTGCCTGAGTCGGTCAAGGGCAAGAAGCCTACCTATCGCTCCATCACTGTGGACGGGGAGGAGATGGAGTTTTCCGAAGGCTTTACCGATTTGCACACCACGAGCTACCAGGAAATCCTCGCAGGTCGTGGTTATGGTATTGAAGACGCACGCCATTGCGTGGAAACGGTCAATACCATCCGTTCGGCCGTGATCGTTGCGCCACGGGATGGTGAAGGCCACCCGTTCCTTGAAACGCTGCAGCGCTGAGGCCGGCATGAATTACCAGGTCCATGCTTCGGCCATCGTCGACGACGGTGCGCAGGTTGGTGATGGTTCGCGCATCTGGCATTTTGTCCATATCTGTGCCGGCGCGCGTATTGGGAGGGGGGTATCTCTCGGGCAGAATGTCTTCGTTGGCAACAAAGTCGTCATTGGCGACAATTGCAAGATCCAGAACAATGTCTCTGTCTACGACAATGTGACCCTGGAAGAGGGGGTGTTCTGTGGGCCGAGCATGGTGTTCACCAATGTCTACAATCCGCGTTCGTTGATCGAGCGCAAGAGTGAGTACCGCGACACGCTGGTACGCAGAGGTGCCACTCTGGGTGCCAACTGCACCATCGTGTGTGGTGTGACCATCGGTGAATATGCCTTTGTGGGGGCTGGTGCGGTGATCAATCGCGATGTGCCAGCGTATGCATTGATGGTAGGTGTGCCCGCTAGGCAGATTGGCTGGATGAGCGAATTTGGTGAGCAACTGGATCTGCCTGTTGAGGGGCAGGCATCTGCGTCATGTGTGCACAGTGGGGCCCGATACGTCCTTAGTGGCAAACGGCTGAGCAGAGAGTAGTAGGGCTGCTGCACCGATTGGCAGGCACAGGATTGAGCGACGTGGCTGTGTGTTGTCAGGTTTGTCGCAAATTGCTTATAAAAGAAGATTTTTATGGAATTTATCGATCTCAAGACCCAGTACCGCGATCTGAAGGATTTGATCAATCAGCGTATCGAGCGTGTACTCGAGCATGGTCAATACATCATGGGGCCGGAAGTGATCGAGCTCGAGTCACGTCTTGCAGAATATGTAGGTGTCAAGCATTGCGTCGGCGCAAGCAGTGGCACCTGCACGCTTCTGATCGCCATGATGGCGCTGGGGGTTGGGCGAGGCGATGAGGTCATTACCACGCCATTCACATTTATCGCCACAGGTGAAATGATCGCCTTGCTGGGCGCCATCCCGGTTTTCGTCGACGTTGAGCCGCGTACCGGCAATATCGATCCGGCAAGGATCGAGGCGGCCATTACTTCGCGAACTCGGGCGATCATGCCGGTCAGCCTGTATGGGCAGTGTCCGGATTTCGACGCGATCAACGCGGTAGCTGAAAAGCACGGTTTGCCAGTCATCGAGGATGCGGCGCAGTCCTTTGGGGCCACCTATAAAGGCCGCCGGTCCTGCTCGTTGAGCACCATCGGTTCCACCAGTTTCTTCCCATCCAAGCCGCTGGGAGCCTACGGCGATGGTGGTGCGTTGTTTACCAATGATGATCAGTTGGCCAAGGTCATGCGCGAGATTCGTGTTCATGGTCAGGACCGCCGTTATCACCATGCGCGAATCGGTATCAATGGTCGCCTTGATACGCTGCAGGCTGCCGTACTGCTGGCCAAGCTCGAGCGGTTCGACTGGGAGGTCGCGCAGCGTTCCAAGGTGGCGGCACGGTACGACCGCCTGATTGCCGAGCATTGTCCGCAGGTGTTCACGCCCTGTGTCCTGCCGGAAAGCAACTGTGTGTATGCTCAGTACACTCTGCAGGTCGACTCCCGGGAGGCGTTGTCCAGCGCCCTCAAAGAGCTCGGTATTCCCACGGCTGTGCACTATCCTGTGCCGTTGCACCTTCAACCGGTATTTGCGCATCTCAACCACGGGGTGGGGGCCTTCCCGATTGCCGAGGCTTGGAGTAGCCGCGTACTGAGTTTGCCGATGGGGCCAGACATGACAGAGGAACAACAGGCACAGGTGGTTGGCGCGTTGCAAAACGCATTGCGGCATACGGCATGAGTGGGGTTAAGCGGCTGCTGAACTCTGCGGCAACCTATACGCTGGCGAATGTTATCAACAGCGCCATTCCGTTTTTACTGCTCCCGGTGCTTACCAGGGTCCTGGCGCCGGCGGAGTACGGTATGGTCGCCATGTTCACCACCGTGATAGGGCTATTCTCGGCGTTCACTGGGTTGAGCCTGCATGGTGCAGTCAGTGTCCGTTACTTCGATAGTGAGACAGATCACCCCCGCTTCGTAGGTGCCTGTCTTAGCATACTGGCCATCAGCACAACGCTTGTGCTGATGGCTGTCTGGCTGATGGCCGGCCCCATCGCCCGCACAACGGAAATTCCCGAGAACTGGTTGCTGATTGCAGTACTGGTGTCGGCCGCTCAGTCTATCATTCAGATCCGCCTGGTAATGTGGCAGGTCAGGAATGAAGTAGTGCGATATGGCATATTCCAGATATTGCAAACATTACTGAATCTCTCGCTGTCACTTGCCTTGATTTTCTTGTTTGGCATGGACTGGGAGGGTCGGGTGCTGGGTATCACGGTGGCCGTGTTCCTCTTCGCGGCGCTAGGATTGTATGGCCTGCAACGGCGACGGCTGATTCGATGGAGCCTGGCGCGAGATTATTTCCGCTCGGCCTTGCGCTTTGGTGTACCGCTTATCCCTCATGCGGTGGCCGGGGTTGTGATGGCAATGAGTGATCGTTTCATTGTTACCCACTTGCTGGGCGTCGGTGAGACGGGAGCCTATGCCGTGGGAGTACAAATGGGCATGGTCGTGGGGTTGCTCGCGGATGCGTTTGTTAAGGCGTTTGGCCCGCATCTGTTCTCGGAACTGAAAAAACGCAATGAGTCATCTAATCTACGCATAGTGCGCCAATGTGCCGTGGTCTTCGCTGGTTTCCTGGTGTTTGCGCTCGTCTATGTCGCGTTGTTGCCGTACCTCTATCCAGTCATTGTTGGTGAACGGTACGCCGGTTCGTTGCTGATTGCGCAATTGATCGGCTTTGGCAATGCCTTCATCGGCATGTACTACACCATAGCGGGCTTTTTGTTCTTCTTCGAGCGAACGGTCTTAATTGCAAAGTTGACAGTAACAATAGGCTTTTTGAGCGCCGTGATGACTTGGGTGCTGGTCGTTCAGTTCGGTGTTGTTGGCGCCGCATGGGCCTATGTTTCCGTCCAGTTCATGTTGTTTACGGGGGCGTGGTTCCTCGCCCAGAGAGTTTATCCTCTGCCTTGGCGCTCTCTGCTTAAGTTACGGAGTGCTTCAGGATGCTGAGCCGCGTGAACCGAATTTTTGTCAGGGGGCTATTGGCTCTGACGGCACTTTACTGGCGGGCGATTTATTCTTCGTTTCGAGCGCGTTACGACGTGTCGTCGGGATTCCGTTTCAATGGCAAGAATATCTTGCTTTATGGCGAAGGCATCATAAGCCTTGGCGAGAACAGTTACATCGGGGAAAACTCCACGGTACACGCTTCGTCTGGCCATCGTGTGCAGATGGGGGGCGGATGTCATGTTTCATCCAACGTCCGGATCTTCACGGAGTCCGTGCTTCCGGACAGTGATTTTCGCATCAAGCCGGTGCCTTCGAAACGCGGCAATGTGATAATCGGCGACGCATGCTGGATTGGTGCGAACGTGCTGATCAACCCTGGTGTGTCCGTTGGTGCAAACAGTGTCGTTGGGGCAAATAGCGTAGTCACTCGAGATATCCCGCCTGACGAAATTTGGGGCGGTGTACCGGCAAAATTAATCAGGAAGAAGCGGCAGCCAGATCCGGGTGCGACTTCTAGCCATAGTAAAGACATGTGATGTAGGGCTTATGATTCCATACGGTCGGCAAAATATTAGTGATGACGATATTGCATCGGTCGTCGAGGTGTTGCATTCCGAGTGGCTGACTCAGGGGCCAGGCGTTGCAAGCTTCGAGCAGGCGGTAGCTGAGGTATGCCGGGCCCGGCATTCGGTAGCGGTCAGCAATGCCACCTGCGCTTTGCATATCGCTTGCCTTGCGCTGGAGGTTGGCCCGGGTGATCTTGTCTGGACCAGTCCTAATACGTTCGTCGCCAGTGCCAACTGTGCTCGGTACTGTGGTGCCGATGTCGACTTTGTCGATATCGACCCGCAGACACTAAATCTGAGCGTGGTGCGCCTGGCAGAAAAGCTGCAGACGGCACGACAGGCCGGACGCTTGCCGAAGGTGGTCATTCCAGTGCACTTCGCCGGGCGCAGCTGTGACATGCGGGCTATCGCCGAGCTGGCCAAGGAGTATGGTTTCCGGGTCATCGAGGATGCCTCGCACGCAGTCGGCGCCGAGCACGAAGGGATGCCAGTGGGTGCCTGCCAGTACAGCGATATTGCGGTGTTCAGTTTCCATCCGGTGAAAATTATCACCACAGGGGAGGGCGGCATGCTGATGACCAATGACCTGGCTATTGCCCGGCGCTTGGTTCGGTTGCGCAGCCATGGCATCGCCCAGAATAGCGATGACCTGCTCAGCACTCCCCAGGGGCCATGGGAGTACCAGCAGATCGAGCTGGGTTACAACTACCGCATGACAAATCTGCAGGCAGCGCTGGGGGCGAGCCAGCTCAAGCGCCTACCCCAGTTCATTGCACGTCGGCGTCAACTGGTTCGCCAGTATCACGCCCTGCTCGCGGACTTGCCCGTCATCTTGCCGCAAGCCAGTGAGGAGTCGGCCTGGCATCTGTACCCGATCCGGGTGCCCGCCGAGCGCCGCCTGGATGTGTTTAAGCAGTTGCGCGCTGCTGATGTATGGGTGCAGGTGCATTACATCCCGGTCCATACACAGCCCTACTACCGAAACCTTGGATTCAACCTCGGTGACTTCCCTGAGGCAGAGGCTTATTTCGCCGAAGCCTTCAGCCTGCCGCTGTTCTACGACTTGACCGATGAAGAGCAGTGTACGGTCGTCCAGTTGTTGCGTGAGGCCTTGTCTTGAGGGTGGCCGTGATCCCTGCGCGGGGTGGTAGCAAGCGCATCCCACGCAAGAACATCAGAATGTTCTGCGGGCGGCCGATGATCGCCTGGTCTATTCTCGCCGCTCAGCAAAGTGGGTTGTTCGAGCGTATCATTGTCACCACTGACGATGAGGAAATCGCCGAAGTGGCGTGTGCCTGGGGGGCGGAAGCCCCGTTCGTGCGCCCGCCCGAACTGTCCGACGACTATGCCGGGACCACTGAGGTAATCGCCCATGCCACGCGCTGGCTGGAAGAGCAGGGTGTGGCTGTCACGGCAGTTTGCTGCATTTATGCTACTGCACCGCTGATCCAGGCCGACGACCTTGTTCGAGGCCTGGATATTTTGCAATCGGGTGATTGGGCATATGCTTTCTCAGTTGCGGAGTTTTCGCCTTCAGTCTATCGCGCTTTTGAGGCATTGCCCGAAGGTGGACTCGGCATGCTGTTCCCCGAGTTTTTCTCGACGCGCTCCCAGGATTTGCCCGTCGCCATGCATGATGCCGGCCAGTTTTATTGGGGGCGACCTGATGCCTGGGGGAAAGGGGTGAGGATTTTTGATCGGCATTCGATGCCGGTTCCCATCCCGCGCTGGAGGGTTCAGGACATTGATGACGAGGACGATTGGATCCGCGCTGAAATGATTTTCAAACAATTGATGAGTGACCAGAGACAATGAGTGCATCGGATTTTGTGACACCGCAAGAAGAGTTCTGGGCGGGTGAGTTCGGTTCCGAGTACATCGGCCGCAACGACAGCCAGCAGTTGCTGGCGTCCAACCTGAACTTCTTCACCAAGGCGCTCAAGCAGGCTGGCCGGATCACATCGGGCATTGAGTTCGGTGCCAACATCGGTATGAACCTGCGTGCTTTGCAGCTACTTTACCCAGGTATTGATCTGCATGGCGTCGAGATCAATCCTGATGCCGCAGCGCAGTTGCGTACACATGTTGGCCAGGACAACGTCTACCAAGGGTCGATCTTCAACTATCCGGTGGATCAGCAGGTCGACCTTTCTCTCATCAAGGGTGTGCTCATCCATATCAATCCAGACATGCTGCCGGTGGTTTACGAGAAGCTCTACAACGCTTCCCGCCGCTTTGTTCTGGTATGCGAGTACTACAATCCAGCGCCTGTTGCCATTTCCTATCGCGGACACTCCGACCGCCTGTTCAAGCGTGATTTTGCGGGTGAGATGATGGAAAAATATCCCGACTTGAAACTGCTGGACTACGGTTTCGCCTATCGCCGCGATCCGGCCTTCCCACAGGATGACATCACCTGGTTCCTGATGGAGAAAGGGGTCTGACATGCTGAAGTACTGCGTTCGCTGCGTGATGCCGCACACCAAGCCGGATCTGCACATCGACGAAGAAGGTGTCTGTAATGCATGCCGTTCCTACGAAAAGCGTAAGGAGGTCGATTGGGACCAGCGCAAGAACGAACTGCTGACCTTGCTCGAGAAATATCGCCGTCATGGCAGCAACTGGGATTGCATTGTTCCGGTCAGTGGCGGCAAGGACAGCACCTATCAAGTCATCCGTATGCTGCAGTTGGGGTTGAACCCGCTGTGTGTGACATCGGCGACCTGTGATCTGAGCGAGATCGGCCGCAGGAACATCAGGAACCTACAGCGTCTGGGTGTAGATCACGTCGAGTTTTCGCCCAACCCGCTGGTGCGGGCCAAGCTCAATCGCATAGGTTTGACCGAGGTGGGCGACATCTCCTGGCCCGAGCATGTAGGGATCTTCACGATTCCGGTACGCGCGGCTGTCCAGTACAACGTGCCACTGATCGTCTGGGGTGAAAACTCGCAGAACGAGTATGGCGGGCCGGCAGCGGCCACGGAAAACAACACGCTTACCCGTCGCTGGCTGGAGGAGTTCGGTGGGTTGCTGGGGCTGCGTGTATCCGACCTGTCCGAGACCTACGGTATCGAACAGCGTCATCTGCTGCCTTACCAGTATCCTTCGGACGAGGAACTCCAGCGCGTTGGCGTGACCGGACTATTTCTCGGGCACTACCTGCCATGGGATGGGTTGTCCAACACCCTGATTGCCCAGGCCAACGGTTTCGTGACCTACGACGAGCCGGTTGAAGGGTCGATGGTCAATTACGAAAACCTGGACAACCACCAGACGGGGATCCACGACTACTTCAAATACCTCAAGTTCGGTTTCTCCCGGGCTACGGATATCGCCTGCCTGCATGTGCGACGTGGTCGGATTACTCGTCAGGACGCCATCGAAATCGTCAAGGCTCGCGATGGCAAGTTCCCCTGGACTTACCTGGGTAAGCCCATTGCGGAAATCCTCGAGCCGCTGGAAATGACCACAGATGAGTTCATCAAGATCTGCGACCGGTTCACCAACAAGAAAATCTTCAAGCGGGATGCTTCCGGTGCATTGGTCAAGGATCGTCATGGCAATCTGGTGAAGTTGAATCACGACAACGTATGAAAGTCGCCATCATCAACTATGGAGTGGGCAACCTGGGCTCGGTCCGCCGGGCCTTCGAGGACCTTGGGGCCGAGCCGGTGATTGCCAATCATCCATCGGCTCTGTACGACGTGAATCGTATCGTGTTGCCGGGAGTGGGGGCTTTCCAGGACGGTATGGCCCACCTCGACCGCGGTGGCTGGACCGAAGTACTGAAGGAAGTTGTTGGTGGGCAGGGTAAGCCACTTCTGGGGATCTGCCTGGGCATGCAACTGCTGGCCAGTGAAGGCCATGAGAACGGCATCACGCCTGGCCTGGGGATGATTCCCGGGCAGGTGCGGCGTCTGGACGAGCTGGGCTGCACGCTGCGCATACCTCATGTCGGCTGGAATGAAGCCTGTCAGGTTAATGACGACGTGCTCTTCTCTGGTATTCCGAATGCCTCGGACTTCTACTTTGTCCACAGCTATGCCTTTGTTCCCGACCAGCCTGAACATTTGCTGGCAACGGTTCCTTATGGCGTCGACCTGACAGCGGCGGTGCGACGGGAGCATATATTCGGCTGCCAGTTCCATCCGGAGAAGAGCTCCAAAGCCGGTCGACTTGTACTTAGCAATTTCCTGAGCTATTCGCCATGCTGAAGGTTCGTGTCATCCCTACGCTGCTCTGGAAAGGGTTGGGCCTGGTGAAGGGGGCCGGCTTTGACAGCTGGCGGCGGGTTGGGCCGGTGTTGCCGGCGATCAAGGTCTATAACGCACGTGATGTGGATGAACTGATCCTGGTGGACATCACTGCCACGCAGGAGGGTGAGCTGCCAGACCATGACTCGGTGTGCGACTACTCCGAAGAGTGTTCTGTGCCGTTGACCGTTGGTGGCGGCATTACCTGTGTGGAGCAGGTGTTGATGTTGTTGCACAGCGGTGCCGACAAGATCGCCGTCAACAGTGCCGCTTATGCAAACCCTGCCCTGATCGATGCGGTAGCCTCGCGCTTTGGAGCGCAATGTGTCGTGGCCAGCATCGATGTCAGGCGCACGGAGGATGGTGGTTACCGTTGCTTCAGCCATGCAGGCACCGTGGATGCTGGCCGTGAGGTGGAGGAGTGGGCGCGAGAGCTGGCGGCACGTGGCGCAGGCGAGATCCTGCTGACGTCCATCGATCGTGACGGAACCCTCGGGGGATACGACCTGGCCTTGGTGGAACGCATTGTCCGGGCAGTGGATATCCCCGTCATTGCCTCCGGAGGCGCGGGCAGTTATCAGCACATGATTGATGTGGTCCAGCAGGCCGGGGCTTCCGCCGTGGCGGCCGCCAGCATCTTCCATTTCACCGAATTGACGCCTGCGGGGGCCAAGGCTGCGATGCAGGCCGCTGGTATTCCGGTGCGACGCAATTTCGTGGGGGCGGTGGAGTCTTGAATATCGCATTGCGTGTCGATGCCAGCCAGCACGTCGGTACGGGGCATTTCATGCGTTGTCTTACCCTGGCCGACACCCTTGCCCAACGTGGTGCGCGCTGTGTGTTCCTGAGTCGGCTGCTACCTCTGCCGCTACAGCAATTGCTGGAAAGCCGTGGGCACACGCTAATCGCTCTACCGCCAAGCGAGGAGGGGGCACCCGATTCTGATCTGGTGCATGCCGCTTGGCTGGGTTGCAGTCAGGATGCCGATGCCGTCGATTGTCTAAGGGCGTTGCAGAGTCAAGCCTTGGACTGGTTGGTTGTGGACCATTACGCACTTGACTGGCGCTGGGAGTCTGCGCTGCGTCCGGCTGTGCGCAAGATAATGGTGATCGATGACCTGGCGGACCGTCGGCACGATTGCGACTTGCTGCTCGATCAGAACCTGTATCGCGACATGCATGCGCGCTATGGCGGGAAGGTGCCTGCTGGGTGTCAGCTGTTGCTGGGGCCGCGCTTCGCGCTTCTACGCGACGAGTTCAGTCGCATGCGTGCCAGTATTTCCGTCCGCGATGGGGGCGTTCAGCGCCTCCTTGTATTCTTCGGTGGTGCTGATCAACATAACCATACCGGTCAGGCGCTGGCGGTACTGCCAGCGGTCGCCTCTGAGGGCCTTGAAGTCGATGTGGTGCTCGGTGCACTGCATCCGCAGCGCAGTGCGATTGAAGCCCTGTGCCAGAGCCGGGGTTATCGGTGTCATGTGCAGACCACGCGGATGGCTGAACTGATGGTTCGTGCCGACCTGGCGATCGGAGCCGGGGGGACGGCCACCTGGGAGCGATGCAGTCTTGGGCTTGTGACGCTGGCGGTTAGCACGGCTGACAATCAGGTACGGCAACTGGCCGATGCGGCGAGCGAAGGGTTGGTTTATATGCTGGCCCCAGGTACTGACTTCCAGGCGAGCTTGGCAATGCACCTGAAGAGCCTGCAAGAGAATGCTGCGCTGCGCGAGCTGATATCCAGGACCGGAATGGCTACGGTGGATGGTCTGGGTGTGCAGCGTCTGGCTGCGCGGATGGGGTGTACGGGGGTCAGCATGCGCCTGGCTGGACCGCAGGACTCCGAAGCGTTGCATCGCTGGCGCAACCATCCTTCGATTCGGGCTGTTTCACGCAATACCGCGGAAATTGTCTGGGAGGATCACTCGCGCTGGTTTGCCGCAGTGCTGGCGGACATCCGGCGTACGCTGCTGATCGGCGAGCAGGGTGGCGAAGCGGTGGGGGTCGTGCGTTTCGACCTGGAAGAAGACGGTGCGGCTGAGGTTTCCATCTACCTTGTGCCTGACGCCACCGTGAGCTGTCGCGGCAGTGATCTGCTACAAAGCGCCGAAGACTGGCTCGTCCAGCATCGCCCGGAAGTGTGCCGGCTAGATGCGCAGGTCAAGGGTAGCAATCGGCGCTCCAATGGATTGTTCATGGCCGCAGGCTATGGCATCGACAACACTCGATTTTCGAAGAAGCTGCGTGACTTATGAGTGAATCAATCAAAATCGCAAATCGCCAGATCGGCCTGGGTCATGCGCCTTTCGTCATTGCCGAAATGTCGGGCAACCACAATCAGTCCCTGGAGCGTGCCCTGGAAATCGTTGAGGCAGCGGCAAGGTCTGGTGCCCATGCGCTGAAGATCCAGACTTACACGGCGGACTCCATGACGCTGGACTTGGATGAGGGTGAGTTCCATATCAGCGACCCCAATAGCCTGTGGGCAGGTACGTCGCTGTATAAGCTCTATGGCGAAGCGTTCACGCCGTGGGAATGGCACAAGCCGATCTTCGACCGTGCGCTGGAGCTGGGCATGATCCCGTTCAGTACCCCGTTCGATGACAAGGCCGTCGATTTCCTCGAGGCGCTGAACGTACCTTGTTACAAGATTGCCTCCTTTGAGAACACCGACTTGCCGCTGATCCGCCGCGTGGCGGCCACTGGCAAGCCGCTCATCATTTCCACCGGCATGGCTTCCGTGGCAGAGTTGGACGACACCGTGCGCGCCGCGCGTCAGGCTGGTTGCAAGGACCTTATCCTGCTCAAGTGCACTAGTACCTACCCGGCGACGCCACAGAACACCAACATTCTGACCATCCCGCACTTGCGCGAGTTGTTTGGCTGCGAAGTGGGCCTGTCCGATCATACAATGGGCATCGGTGTATCCGTGGCCAGTGTGGCCCTGGGGGCGACGGTGGTGGAGAAGCATTTCACCCTCTGCCGCGCTGACGGTGGGGTCGACAGCGCCTTTTCCATGGAACCGGCCGAAATGGCCCAACTGGTCGTTGAGAGTGAGCGCGCGTGGCAATCGCTGGGGTGCGTCAGCTACGGCGCTACCGCGGCGGAAGAGAAAAGCCGGGTATTCCGTCGCTCTATCTACGCCAGCGAGGACATCGCGGAAGGCGAAGT
The DNA here is from genome assembly GCF_051913525.1 of Pseudomonas sp. PKS. Taxonomy (NCBI): domain Bacteria; kingdom Pseudomonadati; phylum Pseudomonadota; class Gammaproteobacteria; order Pseudomonadales; family Pseudomonadaceae; genus Pseudomonas; species Pseudomonas sp. PKS. The sequence goes on from NZ_JBEGDO010000009.1 coordinate 107,443, forward strand.
GCTGTCCCAGGTCAACGTACGCATCATTCGGCCTGGTCTCGGGCTGCCCCCCAAGTATTTCGAACAGGTGATCGGTAAACGGGCCAGGCAGTTTATCAAGCGCGGTACCCCTATTAGTTGGGATCTGATCTAGTGCGACCGAGCTTTGCGCAACTCCTTGAGATTGAGAATGACCCAACCTTTCTGACGTTTCGCTGCACCCGCAGCGGCGCGTTGATCTGGCCGTTGGTGCGTAACCAGTTTTTCCGCCAATTGATCTCCGATCTTTACTACCAGCAGGCGCCGTTGATCGCTTCGGTGCCGGCCGTGCCGCGTCGGCAGGCGTTGGCGGCGTTCTCTCAGGTGGCGCGGCACAATTTCAGCCATCGCGGTCTGCGTGGCGATGTGCTGGTGATCGCAACGGGCGCGGGCAGCTTCCTGCGCGATGGCCTCTGGTTCAATCGAATCACCGACTACCTCGTAGAGGCATCCGCAGCCGATACAGTCACCGTCGAAGGTGTGGTGGACTGGAATGTACCCAGTCCGCGCTGGAATCAGCGTGTTTCCTACTGGTTGCCCTGGCAGGGCACTATCACTGTGGCTGGCCGGTTGTTGCAGCGCGGTACCCACCTGTCGACCGCTCGCGAGGTGCTTCAACATGCCCGGCAGCGGGCTCAGCAATTGTTTGGCCTGAGCATCGCCGAGCCATCGATGGATATGCTGGTGGGAATGCTGGCGCGCAAGCTCGCGCGGTTGCCGGTCATGCACCATGCCTACCGGCGTTTGTTGGAGAAGGTCCGGCCGCGGCTGGTGCTGATGGAGCAAGCCTGCTATGGCGATTTCTCGCCGCTCAACCAGGTCGCGCGCGAGATGGGTATACGCGTGGCTGAACCACAACATGGCATGGTGTCCGGTGGTCACGACGCCTATTGCTATGCGCCCTTGCTGCGAGACAGCGAAGCGTACAAGAACTGCCTGCCGCATGATTTTCTTGGTTATGGCGCTTGGTGGAACGCGCAGATCAATGTGCCGGTGGAAAAGTGGGTGATCGGCCATCCCCATTACACCGAGCAACGACGGGTAATGCCCTCAGCTGCAGCGGTACAGGGCGATATCCTTCTGCTGGGTGACGGCATCGAGTTCGACCTGTATCTGGGGTTGGCGACCGAGCTTGCCGCTCTGTTGCGCGGGCGCTACCGTGTCGTCCTGCGGCCTCATCCGTTGGAGCGTGCCGAGGTCCATCGGCGATTTCCGCAAGGCCAGGCCGGTGACGTTGTCATTGATCCCAATCGGGATATCTATAGCTCCTTCGCCACCGCGCATGTCGTGGCCGGAGAGGTCTCGACGGGGTTGTTCGAGGCTATTGGCGTTGCGGGCAAGGTATTACTCTGGGAAACCGCCAAGGCGCGCTTCAGCTATCCTAGTCATCCGTTCTCAGGCTTTGAGGATGCAAAAGGTTTTGTCGAGGCCATGTCCGCACCCAATGGCGCGCAAGTAACCGTCGTGCAAAACGATATCTGGGCGAATGACTGGGCTGTCAATTACCGGCATTACCTCGACCAGGTCCTCTATCGCGCACGTTAAATGTCCGTCGCGGTTGCTGTTGGCTATTACCCTGCGGTGCGGCAAAGTCGACCAAAACAGGGTATTCTTCCTGGCTATTTCAATGGGCCGTGTGTGCGAGAGCGCAGGCCTGTACGCGAAGTAACCTCAATCGATAGTGAATACTGGTCGTGCAAAAAATTTCTGTGATTGACTATGGCTGCGGCAACCTCGCTTCGGTCGTCAACATGATTCAGCACGTGGGCGGAGAGGCGCAGATCATTCGTTCACCCGAACAACTGGCCGACGCTGGCAAACTCATCTTGCCGGGCGTGGGGGCTTTCGATCACAGCATCGGGCACCTGCGCGGGGGGGGGTGGGTGGCACCGCTGGAGCAGGCGGTGTTCGAGCGCGAGGTACCTATCATGGGGGTTTGTCTGGGCATGCAGTTGCTGACCCGTGGAAGCGAGGAAGGGCAGGCCCCTGGGCTTGGCTGGATCGACGCCCAGGTCAAACGCTTTCGTGTGGCTCAGGCGGGGCTCAAGGTGCCTCACATGGGGTGGAACGAGGTGCGCCAGATGCGTGCCGATGTGCTGCTGCCGCCCGAGGACAGCCCGCGACGTTTCTACTTCGTGCATTCGTACCGGGTCGAGTGCGCCGATCCGGAAGATGTGCTACTCGAGTGTGAATACGGCGAAACCTTCGTCGCGGCGTTTCGCCGGGCGAACATCTGGGGGTTCCAGTTCCATCCAGAGAAGAGCCATCGGTTCGGCATGACGCTTTTCCGAAATTTTCTGGAGGTTTGACGTGCTCAAGCACCGTGTGATCCCTGCGTTGCTGCTACGCGAGGGAGGTCTGGTGAAGACCCTCAAATTTCGCAAGCACAAGTACATCGGTGACCCGGTCAATGCCATTCGTATCTTCAATGAAAAGGAAGTCGACGAGCTGGTGTTGCTCGATATCGATGCCAGCCGCCTGGGGCGTGAACCGGACTATGAACTGATCGAAAGCATAGCCGCCGAGTGCTTCATGCCGTTAGGCTATGGCGGTGGCATCTCCACGGTCGAGCAGGCGCGGAGGATCTTCTCGTCCGGAGTGGAAAAGGTCGTTCTGCAGACTTCCGCCTTTGCCAACCCTAGTCTGGTTACCGAGATTGCAGAGCGCTTCGGCAGCCAGAGCGTGGTGGTGTCCGTGGATGTCAAACGGGACTGGTTGGGGCGCTATCGTCTCTGGTCGTCCTCGCAGCGCAGTGCATTGAAGGAAGATTGGCTGACCGCCCTCAAGACGATGGTTGCCGCAGGTGCAGGCGAAGTGCTGCTGAACGCAGTTGACCGTGACGGTATGCAGCAAGGTTATGACCTGCGCCTCATCCAGGAAGCAGCACGGTCAGTGGATGTGCCGCTGATCGCATTGGGTGGCGCCGCCGGCTTGCAGGATTTCGTTGAGGCGACGAAGGCGGGGGCCTCTGCCGTGGCTGCGGGCAGCTTTTTCGTACTGCAAGGGCCACACCGGGCGGTGTTGATCAGCTACCCAAAATATTCAGAGCTAGAATCGCTTTTCAGGGGCAAAGATGTCGGCTAAAGAACACAAGGTCTGTACCCGTTGCGTAATGGATGATAGTGCCGCCGGCATCGTGTTCGACGAACACGGCGTATGCAACTACTGCACGTACTTTCAGCAGCGCGTCAATGGCGTGGTTTTCGCGCCGGACGCAGAGCGTGTACAGCAGCGCAAAGCCTTCATCGAACAGGTGAAGAAAGCGGGCAAAGGCAAGAAATACGACTGCATCATCGGGCTTTCCGGTGGCGTGGACAGTTCCTATGTCATCCATCTGGCGATGGCCGAGGGGCTTCGTCCGCTGGCCGTGCACATGGATAACAACTGGAACTCCGAACTGGCGGTCAACAACATCAAGAACCTGGTGACGCACTTGGGTGTGGACCTTTATACCCACGTGATTGATTGGCCCGAATACAAAGGGCTGATGCAGGCGTTCTTCGATGCTGATGTCATTGATGTCGAACTGCTCTACGACAATGCCATGCTGGCGGTGAATTACGAACAGGCCAGGCGTTACGGCATCAAGTACATCCTTTCCGGCAGCAACTCGGCGACCGAAGGTATGCCGATGCCAGAGGACTGGAACTGGCGTAAGTGGGACAAGCGTAACATCAAGGCAATCGCGCGGCGCAACGCGGTGCGTATCAAGACCTTCCCGATCATGGGGACCACCGGGTACATCTATAACCGAGTCGTGCGCGGTATCCAATGGGCGTCTTTCCTGGATCTGTATGATTACCAGAAAGATCAGGCACTGGACCTGCTGGAGCAGAAGTACGCATACAAGCGTTACCCGTACAAGCACTATGAGTCGGTGTTTACCCGTTTTTATCAAGGTTTTATTCTGCCGCAGAAGTTTGATGTGGATAAGCGCAAGTTGCACCTGTCGACGCTGGTCATGAGTGGCCAGATGGCGCGGGACGAGGCGTTCGAGCATCTGCAGAAATCGCCCTACGCGTCGGCCGAAGAGCTTGAACGTGACCGCAAATACTTCCTCAAGAAAATGGGCTGGAGCGAAAGCCAGTTGCAGGATTATCTGCAACGGCCAGCCGTCCCGCACGACACCTATCCCAGCGAGCGCTTCGCCTGGGATCTGCTGCGCAAGCTCTATCAAATGAAACGCGGCTGAGTCGGCTCGATAAGGTTATCGGTATTGCTCTGTAGGAACTTCTTGTGAACGTCTTGTATTTGCATCCGGCAGCAGCGTTTGGCGGTGCATCGAAAAGTCTTGTCGAACTCTATGCTTTGCTGCATCAGGAGGGCGTGCGTGGCACCGTTCTGACGCCTGAAGGCGCGGTCTGCAAGTCTTTTGCCGATGCGGGGTTGCAGGTGCACGCCGTGCGTGGCCTCAGTCAATTCGACAATACCCGCTATGGTTATTATCGAAAAATTCGCTGGATCATTCCGCTACGTGAACTGTTTTTGCTACCCAGCTCGTTGCTTGGGTTGTGGAGACTTCGTCATCGATCGTTCGATCTGATTCATATCAACGAGATCACCTTGCTACCACTTGGGCTGGTCGCCCGATGGCTGTTCCGGGTGCCATTGGTTGTGCATGTGCGCTCCTTGCAGCGCAAGCCCGGTGAAGGGCGGCGTACCCGCTGGGTGAATACGCTGCTACGCCGCTATGCCGATGCAGTGGTAGCGATCGACCATACGGTCGCCGCGACGCTGGCGGCTGATCTGCCTCTGAGCGTGATTCACAACGGCCTCAAGATCTCGCAGCCCGCACTGGTCTGCCGGGAAAGGAGTGACGACGGCGTGGTGTCGGTCGGTTTTCTCGGGGGCTTGATTCCTCTCAAGGGGATTTTCGAACTGGTCGAGTCGATACATATTCTCAAACGGCGCGGCGTTCGCATCCAGTGCTTGATCGCTGGTGAAAATGCGCGTCAGTTATCTGGGCTGAAAGCGTGGGTGCTGGGCAAGTTCGGTTTTGCAAGGGATGTGCGCAGCGAGCTTGAGGAAATCATTCAGCGTGAACAGCTTGCCGACCAGGTCAAACTGCTCGGTTTCGTGGGCGATGTCCGTTCACTGTATCCACAATTGGACATTCTCTGCTTCCCTACGCACCTGGATGCTGCGGGCAGACCGGTTTTCGAAGCTGCGTTCTACTCCGTTCCAAGCGTGGTCGCTGTCGCGAACCCGGTGCCGGATGCCTTGCTTCACGAGGTTACCGGTCTTGCGGTACCCACCCCGGATCCGGAATTGATCGCCGATGCCTTGCAGCGTATGGCAGAGTCGCCGCAGTGGCGTCGTGAGCTGGGCAGGCAGGCGAAAGTCTGGGCTGAGCAGAACTTTTCCATCGAGGCCAACGCGGCACTCATGCTCGAACTGTACCGACAAATTCATTCATCACGGACGAGGCCTTGAACTGTGCGCATTTTGGTGCTGTCCCAGTACTTCTGGCCGGAGAGCTTCCTCATCAACGACATCGTGCGCACGCTTGACGAGCAGGGACACAGTGTCATGGTTGCTACTGGCAAACCCAATTACCCGGACGGCAACATCTTTTCTGGCTACCGCGCGAGGGGCACTCAGCGCGAGCACTTCGAGGAGAGTATCGAGGTGGTTCGGGTGCCGCTGTGGCCGAGGGGTAGAGGGGGAGCCAAGAACCTTATCCTCAATTACCTTTCTTTCGTTTTCTCCGGGTTGCTGTTACTGCCCTGGATGCTTCGGGGGCGGCAGTTCGATGCGATCCTGGTCTTCGCGCCGTCTCCGGTTACCCAAGCCATTCCGGCCATCGCCCTCAAGTGGCTGAAGAAAGCCCGCTTGGCCCTCTGGGTTCAGGACCTCTGGCCGGAGAGCCTGTCCGCTACCGGGTTCGTGCGCAATCGACACGCACTCAGGGCGGTAGGCTGGATGGTCAAGGCAATTTATCGCTGCTGCGACATGCTGCTCGTGCAATCGCGTGCGTTCGTCGAGCCGGTCTCACGGTATGCGGCCAAGGAAAAGATCCACTATTACCCCAACTCCATGAATGCAGGTTCGGTGCGCTCGGCACTGGATATCGGGCCTGAACTCAAGACGCTGCTCGAGCAGCACTTCTGCGTTGTGTTCGCCGGTAATCTCGGCACCGCTCAGGCGCTTGATACCTTGGTTCAGGCGGCAGTTGAACTAAGGGATGATCCACAGGTGCGCATAGTCCTGGTGGGGAGTGGCAGTCGCATGGAGTGGTTGATATCTCAGCAGCAGGAGTTAGGGTTGAACAATCTTGTCCTGCCTGGGCGTTTTCCGATGGATACGATGCCGCAGATTTTCCAGCGCTCGTCCGCATTGCTGGTTTCTCTGACTGATGAAGAAGCCTTCGCCCAGACCATCCCAAGCAAGATTCAGGCTTATCTCGCCGCTGGACGGCCTATCATTGCTGCAATGAACGGAGAGGGGGCTAGAGTGGTCTGTGAAGCGGGAGCGGGCATGGCATCCCCTGCGGAACAGGTCGCTCCACTGGTTGCCAACATCAGGCGAATGAAGGCGCTGGCCGCGATTGAGCGGGAAACCATGGGGCAGGCTGGTAGGGCGTACTTTGATGCCCATTTTGAAATGCATAGTCAGGTGACTCGCCTGGTCGAGCTGCTGGAGCGCTGACAGCGTATAACGGGATCTCCCTTCTAAGGATACGATGATACGATGATGCGTGTGATCGTTTTTCCGGTTGCCTTCATGGCGAACACTTTTGCCATGATGCTGGTCATGATCGGACTCAGCTTGTTTGGCAAGCCTGGTCTGGCGGCGGATTTCGGGCTCATCCACGGCGCCACGGTGGCGCTGTTCTACTCGTTCTCGGGCAATGCGCGCAGCCTCGTTCTGGCTGAGTCCGCGCAGATCAATCCGGCCGGTCTCCTGCGCTTGCGTTTGATCCTGCTGTTGCCGTTGGGTGTGCTTGCCTGGATGTTGTGCGTGCCGGTGGTCGATGGTGGCTGGCTGTTTGTCTTGTTCCTGGTGGTGCGCAGGTCTGCGGAGTGGATTGCGGAAATCTTTCTCAGTGAGCAGGAGTTGAATCATCGACACACCGTTGCGATGAGTTTTCTGTTCCTGCAAGGCGCCTTGAGTCTTTTACTGTTGCTTGTCCTGCTGAGTGACGAGCCGTTCGCCCTGCCGGCGATTCTGCTCTGGGCGCTATCGCCTTTGCTGGTATGCCTGGGCAGGGGGGGGGCATGGCGTGTGCCGGGTGGTTGGGCGCCGCTGATCGCCAGCGTGCGGCTGTTGCTTCCGCATTTCGGCTCGACTGCGGTAATCGGTGTATCCGTTTACGTGTTCCGTCTGTTCATCCTGCTGGTAGCCGAAAAGCAGGTCGCTGGTGATCTGTTTTCCGCCTTTGCGCTGGGTGGCATTCTGGGAACGGTCTTTTCCCAGGCATTGGGGCCGACCATGGTTCGTCAGGAGCGGCAGGGCTCCGGAGCCGGTCGTCTGCAAAAGTTGTTCAGCCTCATGTTGTTGGCCATGGCGCTGGTCGGCTTGCTGTTGGCGGCAAGTGCATGGGTGGTTCCACATTGGTTCGAGTGGACTCACAAGAGCCAGCTTTTCTGGCTAGCGGTGGGATGCTCCCTGGTGGGCGGCGTCGTCATGGTGCTGGCCCAGCGTATTCGTCTGCGGATTCTGCAGCATCAGGAAGGTGGTGACGTGTTCGGCTCGGACATACTTGCGAACCTGTTGCTTGTGTCCTGTATCCCGTTCCTGTTCTACGGGCTGGGCGTGCAGGCGCTGTCCTTGCTGTACCTGATCGGTGCACTGCTGTCGTGGGTGTTCTACGCAAGCGAGCGCCGCGGCCTGCTGCCAACGGTCGAGACGGAGTGGTTCACCCAGCGCAATGTGCTTCTGCTGGTCGCCCTTGCGATATTTTTCCCGCTGTTTTTCCAGTTCAGAGGCGGTGTGTTCGATGATCCTTCCATTGCGTTCAGTAGTGGCGGTGTCCTGCAATTGCTGCCGATACCGCTTTCGGTGATAGCGTGCTACCTGGGTATCGTTTTGCTTGGGGCCTATTCAGGGGCGAGATTGGCGCTGCTCAGCCTGTTCTTCGTTTTTATCGGTATGTTGTTGACCAGTCTGCTGTTTGGGTTGAACACCACTGGTGAAGATCGGCAGAAGCTGATTCTGCTTTTTCAGTACATTCTCCCCATGTTTGCGCTGGTGCTGGGGCAACAGTATGGCAATCGTGAGCACAGCCTGGAGCAGCTTGCCCGGGCGGCGCTTGTAGTTCTATTGGCGGTCGTGCCTTTGCAGTTGTTGGTTACTGTGCTTCACACTCAACTGGTGCTTTCGCCATCGGTCTACTTTTTCAGCATTTATCAGCACCTGCTGTATGTTCCTGTATTGTTCGTCGCGCTCTTCATTCTGGCTCTCTTCACACAGTGGGGAGAGGCCAGAGGCCAGATCACCCTGCATCTGTTGGCCACACTGATGGGCGGATATGTCATCCTGTCGTGGTCGCTGCTTGCCGGAGGGCTTCTTGTGCTGGGGATAGGCTGTTTCATCGCTCAGCAGGTCGCACTTGGGCGCCGCTGCAGGTCAGTGCTGCCATTGGTGGGAATGGTGCTGTCCGGTGCGTTGCTGGCAGCCATGTACGTCCATTCGATCTGGCCCGCGGAGAGTTCGGTGACGGTCTCCGAGGCGGTATGGCAGGGGGGGGCTATCCTCGAGGGTAGGTTTGGCTATTCGGAGCGATGGGCGTTCTATGTCGAGGGGGTCTGGTCGACCTGGACCAGTGCCTTGCTCGGGCATGAGCAAGCACCTGCCCGTGAGCTGCATCCAAGTGCGCTGAACTATTATCTTGATTTCGCGTACAATTTCGGTCTTCTGGGGTTGATGCCGCTGGTACTGCTGGTGCTGTACAGCCTTGTCGCCGTTGGGCGGCAGTGGCAGGCCTTCCGGATTCGACCTGCGATAGCCGGGCTGGCATCGGTCGTCTTTTTCATGTTGCTGCTCGACAGTATGTTCAAGGTAGGCTTACGCCAGCCTTACTCTGGCGTGATCATGTTCTTTTTGTGGGGAGTGCTGTTGGCGGTGATATCACCTTCCGGCATGCAGCATGCGTCAGACAATAATAAAGCCGCCTGAGGATTTTCATGCGTTGGGAATTTCTAGTTAAAGGGGCTTGGGCTGTGGTATTCGCGGCAATCGCGATATTGGTAGTGTGCGCATTATCTCAATACCAAGGGAGTGCGTGGGTCTATCTTTTATTTACCGCGTTGTCCACCGCGGTGCTCTTTTTTGGGTTCGGTCGTGGTGCGATTTTCTTCGACGCGTTCATTGGCGTATTGCTGTGGATCGGTTTCTGGCTCAAATTTAGTGTGCATACGGCATTTTCCAATGGAAAGTTCAACATATCCGTGGGCGCGTTCGACGGTTCACCTGGCGCTCTGGACAAGGCTTTGCTGGTCGTTTCCTGCGCCTTGGCCGCCATTCTCCTGGTGCGTCTGGTCAGGCCGCGTTTCTTCTCCTACCCGGAGACACTGCCTGGCATTACCTATACCGGGCTGTTTACGTTCTATCGGCGATATCGCAGAGCGCTGCTGGTTGCTTTTGTCTTTGCGGTGCTTATCGTCTGCGTGATCAACGCTCATTTGGGGATTTACCAACGGGGGCTTGTTTCTCGGCTACAGCTTCCTTTCGGACTGAACGGTGTCTTTTCGTGGTTATTGATGTTCGGGATGGCGTCGGTTTCTACCTTGATCCTGCGTTTCGAATTTGAAATCAACAGAGAGCGGTACTGGATCGCAATTACCATCGCCTTGCTGGAAACGTGCCTGTCGAACATTTCGCTGTGGAGTCGCGGGATGATATTGAACGGTTCGGCGCTGATGTTTGGTGCGGTGTCACTGTTCTGGCGTACAGAGCAGCGGCTACGCTTGGGGCTTGCGGCCTATGTCGTTGTGGCGTTCATGTTCTTTTTCGTGGCCTCCGTGCTCTCTGTAAATTTTTTGCGCTCTACCGCCTTTTATCAAGGTTTCTCGCAGTCCGTGAAGGAGGATGCCGTAAGGCAGCAGACTTCCATGCTGTTCCTGGATCGGTGGGTAGGCATCGAGGGTGTCATGGCGGTCGTCGGCTCGAACCATCAGGGGTGGTCGGTGTTCAAAGAGGCGTTGAGCGAGCGTTTCGACAAAAACGTGAACTCCTATTACGACCAGCACTTTGTCGTCACTGCCTATGACAATGCGCGGGATGATGGGACGCATTTCATCTCCCTGCCGGGTTATCTGGCGTTTCTCTTCTATCCCGGCTCGTTCGTGTTCTTGTTCTTCGCTGTTATGGCATTTTCGCTGGTCGCAGTGATCTTCGAGTTTCTGGTTTACCGCTTGGGGGGGCGGAATCTTGCTTTCTGCGCCCTCATCGCTCAGGTGATTGCCTTCCGCTTCACCAGCTTTGGTTATGTGCCGCTGCAGAGTTATCTGCTGTTCGGCTCGATTCTGCTGAATGTCCTGATCCTGTTTTCCTGTGACAGGGCACTACGTTTCATCTACAAGCACTGATTTCTGGAAAGGTTGACGATTTATGGCGCGGGTTCTTGTTCTCGGTATTTCCGGCATGCTCGGCAACGCTGTCTTTCGTGTGTTTTCCGCTGACGCGGAGCATGAGGTTTGGGGAACGCTGCGCAGCACCGCAGCGATTGCCAATTTTCCGTCTCAGGCACACGGGCGCATAATCCGAGGCGTGGATGTGCTTGATCAGGATGTCCTGGCGGCCACGCTCGCCAAGGTCAGGCCCGATGTGGTTATCAATTGCGTCGGGTTGATCAAGCACCTCGCGGATGCCAATGATCCACTGACGGCGCTCCCCATCAATGCGCTGCTGCCACATCGGCTGGCACGGCTGTGCGAGTTGGTAGGCGCACGTCTGATTCATGTCAGTACGGATTGCGTGTTTTCCGGGCGGACGGGGCGCTACCTTGAGTCCGACTTGTCGGATGCCGAAGACCTGTACGGCAAGTCCAAGTATATTGGCGAGTTGCATGACTTGCCGCACGCCATCACGTTGCGAACCTCGATCATCGGCCACGAGCTGGGCTCCAGTCATGCCCTGGTCGACTGGTTTCTGGCTCAACAGGGCAGCGTGAAGGGGTTCACCAAGGCGATTTTTTCCGGGCTGCCGACCGTGGAGTTGGCGCGGGTCATGAAAGACTTCGTTATCCCACGCTCAGACCTCTGGGGCCTGTATCATGTCGCTGCGGAGCCAATCGCCAAGTTCGATTTGCTGGGGGTGGTGGCGGCTGAGTATGGTAAGCAGATCGAGATTCGACCGGATAGCGCGTTGGAAATTGATCGCTCGCTCAACGGCTCACGCTTCCGTGAGGCAACCGGTTATGTAGCGCCCGCGTGGCGCGAGCTGATTCGCAGCATGAAAGCGGGCCGTTGAGGGTACTGATATCTCACTACGGTTGGCAGTGCCAGACGTGCTGGGTGCCAGGCAGTTGATAGCTTTCCTGGCACGGATCCTTTTAATAGTGCTTCATGATGAAGCCTCAATGATTCAGAAGGTTCTATGTTCGACAACAAGGTATTGATGATCACCGGAGGCACCGGCTCCTTCGGTCACACGGTGTTGCGGCGTTTCCTCGATACCAACGTGCGTGAGATCCGCATCTTCTCCCGTGACGAGAAGAAGCAGGAAGACATGCGTATCGCGTTGGCCAACGACAAGGTCAAGTTCTACATCGGTGATGTGCGTGATTACGACAGCCTCAAGCAGGCGATGGTCGGGGTCGACTACATCTTCCATGCTGCGGCGCTCAAGCAGGTGCCTTCCTGCGAGTTCTACCCGATGGAAGCGGTACGTACCAACGTCATCGGTACCGAAAACGTGCTGAACGCTGCTATCGCCAGTGGCGTCAAGCGTGTGGTGGTGCTGTCTACCGACAAGGCGGTCTATCCGATCAACGCGATGGGTATCTCCAAGGCGATGGCCGAAAAGCTGGTGGTGGCCAAGTCGCGGATGATTCCCCAGGGCGGCACTGTGGTCTGCTCGACCCGCTACGGCAATGTCATGGCTTCGCGTGGCTCTGTCATCCCACTGTTCATCGAACAGATGCGCAAGGGTGAGCCGCTGACTGTCACCGACCCGGCCATGACCCGGTTCCTGATGTCGCTGGAAGACTCTGTCGATCTGGTGTTGCATGCCTTCGAGCATGGCGAGCAGGGGGATCTGTTCGTGCAGAAGGCCCCGGCCTCGACCGTAGGAGACCTCGCCCAGGCGCTGAAGGAACTGTTCGCCAGCGACAGCATGTTGCGTGTGATCGGTACCCGCCATGGCGAGAAGCTCTATGAGTCGCTGGTCTCTCGCGAGGAGATGGCCAAGGCCGAGGACATGGGGCGCTATTACCGTATTCCTGCGGACAATCGCGACCTCAACTACAAAAAGTACTTCGTCGAAGGCGAGGAGAAGATCTCCGAGCTGGAGGACTATACCTCGCACAACACCGAACGCCTCGATATCGCGGGCGTCAAGCAGTTGCTGCTGAAGCTGGACTACATCAAGGAGCAACTGAATGCTTAAGGTCATGACTCTGGTCGGCACCCGCCCCGAACTCATCAAGATGAGCCGGGTGATCGCCGAGCTTGATCGCCAGGTGAACCATGTCCTGGTGCATTCGGGGCAGAATTACGATTTCGAGCTGAACCAGGTGTTCTTCGATGACCTGGAGATCCGCAAGCCGGACCATTTCCTTGGTGCTGCCGGTGATACCGCGGCGCAGACCATCGCTGAGGTCATCGCCAAGGCCGACGCGGTGTTCGAACTGGAAAAGCCCGATGCACTACTGCTCTACGGGGACACCAACACCTGCCTGGCGGTGATTGCTGCCAAGCGTCGCAAGATCCCGGTGTTCCACATGGAGGCGGGCAACCGCTGTTTCGACCAGCGTGTGCCAGAGGAGCTCAACCGCAAGGTGCTCGACCACCTTTCGGACATCAACATGGTGTTGACCGAGCATGCCCGTCGCTACCTGATCGCCGAAGGCATCCGTCCGGAGACGATTATCAAGACCGGCTCGCACATGCATGAAGTGCTTGAGTACTACATGCCGAAGATCGAAGCGTCGGACGTCTTGGCCCGCGACGGTCTGGAGGCGGGCAAGTACTTCATTGTCAGCGCTCACCGCGAAGAAAACGTCGACAGCCCGGACAACCTGCGCGACTTCCTGGCCACCCTGCGTGCACTGGTGGACCAGTACGGCTATCCGGTGATCGTCTCGACCCACCCGCGTACCCGCAAACGACTGGAAAGCCTGGGCGAAAGCCTCGACCACCCGTTGATCCGCTTCGTCAAGCCGTTCGGCCTGCTGGACTACATCAAGCTGCAGATGTCGGCGTTCTGTGTGCTGTCCGACAGTGGCACCATCACCGAAGAGGCTTCGCTGCTGAACCTGCCAGCGGTGACCTTGCGTAATGCCCATGAGCGTCCGGAAGGCATGGACGAAGGGACGTTGATCATGAGCGGCCTGAAAGCCGAATCGGTACTGGCTGCCGTCAAGGTGATCACCAGCCAGCACCAGGGCGGGCAGCGGCTGATCCCGGTCGTGCCGGACTATGAAGGCGGGCCTGTATCCCAGCAAGTGGTGCGCGTGGTGCTGAGCTACACGGACTACATCAATCGAACCGTCTGGCGCAAAGCCTGAGTGTCCGGCATGACACAAAGGGTCTTCCTAACGGGGGCGACCGGATTTGTCGGCTCGGCGGTTGCCAAGCGGTTGCTGGCCGATGGCGGCTGTTCGCTGGTGTGCGCTGTGCGCAGCGACGCCGCCCCTGTACCTTCAGTCGCACAGTCGGTGGTCTGCCGCGATTTTACGGTTCTTGATGGCTGGCAGGTGGCATTGTCCGGGGTGGATGTCGTCATCCACTCGGCAGCCCGTGTGCATGTCATGAATGACACTGAAGCGGACCCGCTGGCAGCGTTTCGCCGGGTCAATGTAGAGGGCACCCTGAACTTGGCGCGTCAGGCTGCAGCCGCGGGTGTGAAGCGTTTTGTATTCATCAGCTCAATCAAGGTAAATGGCGAAGGTACCCAGCCAGGTAAGGCCTACCGTGCTGACGATGCTGCGTCGCCTCAGGACCCTTATGGCGTGTCCAAGCATGAGGCGGAGCAGCAATTGCTGCAGCTAGCGGCCGAGGGTGGGATAGAGGTCGTCATCATTCGTCCTGTGCTTGTCTATGGGCCAGGGGTCAAGGCCAATTTCCTGGCAATGATGCGCTGGCTTGAGCGTGGCGTGGTATTGCCGTTTGGCGCCATCGGCAACCAGCGCAGCCTCGTCGCGCTGGACAATCTGGTCGATCTGATCGTGACCTGTGCATCGCACCCGGCGGCGGCGAATCAGATTTTCCTGGTCAGCGATGGTGAGGATCTGTCAACCACCGAGTTGCTGCGGCGGATGGCTGCGGCATTGGGCAAGCCAGCCAGGCTGCTGCCGGTTCCCGCTTGGATGTTGAGCCTGGCGGCGACCTGTCTTGGGCGCAAGGCGCTTTCGCAACGTCTTTGCGGCTCGCTGGCGGTAAATATCGACAAGACCCGCGCATTGCTGGGATGGACCCCGCCGGTCAAGGTGGATGCTGCATTATCAGCCACCGCCCGGCATTATCTGGACTCTATTCGTAAATGATCTATTGGTTGCTTCCCCTGGTTGTCGTCTTTTCGTTGGCAATGACAGCGCTGTTGCGTCGTTATGCATTGGCCCGAAGCATCATCGATATTCCTAATGCCCGCAGCTCGCACACACTCCCGACACCGCGTGGCGGTGGGGTGGCGATCGTCGTAGCATTTTTGCTGGCACTGCCGTTGCTGACGTGGGGGGGAGCCCTTGATGGTGCTTCCCTGGCTGCACTGCTTGGAGCCGGCGCGCTGGTGGCGATCATTGGCTTTATGGATGACCATGGCCATATCGCTGCGCGCTGGCGTTTGCTCGGACATTTCTGTGCAGCCATCTGGGCGCTGGTCTGGCTGGGTGGTTTGCCGCCGCTGCAGATGTTCGGCATGACCCTGTCGCTGGGTTGGACCGGGCATGTGCTGGCGGCCTTCTACCTCGTGTGGATGCTCAATCTTTACAACTTCATGGATGGCATCGACGGTATTGCCAGTGTCGAGGCCATTACCACCTGTCTGGGCGCTTGTGTGCTTTATGCACTGTCGGGTGCGACTTCGCTGATCTGGGCGCCATTGCTGCTCGCCTGCGCGGTGGCGGGTTTCCTGTTCTGGAACTTTCCGCCCGCGCGTATTTTCATGGGCGATGCGGGCAGCGGTTTTCTCGGCATCGTGTTGGCGGTGTTGTCGCTGCTGGCGGCCTGGCATTCACCGCAGCTTTTCTGGGGCTGGTTGATCCTCCTCGGGGTCTTCGTGGTCGATGCGACCTTTACCCTGGTGCGCCGTTTGATTCGTGGTGACAAGGTTTACGAAGCCCATCGCAGCCATGCCTATCAGTTTGCCTCGCGTCGATACGGTCGCCATTTGCCGGTTACACTGGCTGTGCTGGCGATCAACCTGCTGTGGTTGTTGCCGCTTGCTGCTTATGTCGTCTGGTCTGCAGAGGATGGGTTGCTCTGGCTGCTGGTTGCCTATGCGCCGCTGGTGGCGCTTGCTCTCTTTTATCGCGCTGGCGCGAAAGAATCGTGATAGGTGTAGGTGATGGCCGGCTCCGTCGTGTAGCCATACCAATAAAGTCGAGATTTGCGGGAAGCAAGGACAGGACCAGGTTCTGATGATGGATAAATTGAGAGCGAGGCTGCTGGCCTTGCCGCGTCGCAACAAGCGGATTCTGCAAGTGGTGGTCGACCTGCTGCTGGTTTGGTTGGCCCTCTGGATGTCCTTTATCGTGCGTCTGGGGTTCGATGACGCAGGCAACCCCGTGCTGCTTCATCCTTGGCTGTTCATTGTTGCGCCGTTAGTGGCCATTCCGATTTTCATCCAGTTCGGCCTGTACCGGGCCGTTATGCGTTATTTCGGCAACGAAGCGCTGGTGACAATCTTCAAGGCAGTCGGGTTGTCATCGCTGGTTCTGGCGCTGTTCGTCTACTGGTACAGCAACCACACCACCCTGGTGCCACGTTCGATCGTGTTCAACTATTGGTGGCTGACTTTGGTGATGGTGGGCGGGTTGCGCTTGCTGATGCGTCAGTACTTCATGGGCGATTGGTTCTCCGTGTCGCGAGCGCCTTTTACAGACCGCGATGAAGGGTTGGTGCGTGTAGCCATCTATGGCGCTGGGGCCGCAGGCAACCAACTTGTATCGGCCCTGCGTATGGGGCGCATGATGCGTCCAGTTGCATTCATCGACGATGACCCGAGCATCGCTGACCGAGTCATCGCTGGGCTGCGCATCTACAAGTCTCATGATATCCAGCAAATGATCGAGGATACGGGCGCCCAAGAGATCCTCATGGCGATCCCGTCGGCAAATCGGGCGCGAAAACGGGAGATCCTGGGTTATCTGGAAGGCTTCCCATTGCATGTGCGCAGCGTGCCCGGCCTGATGGACCTGGCCAGCGGTAGGGTCAAAGTGGATGACATTCAGGAGGTCGACATTGCCGACCTGCTTGGTCGCGACGCTGTACCGCCGGAGGCCGGACTATTGCAGCGATGCATCACCGGCAAGGTCGTGATGGTGACAGGGGCTGGAGGGTCGATCGGGTCTGAACTCTGCCGGCAAATCATGAAGCTGGGTCCGACCACGTTGCTGCTGTTCGAGCACAGCGAGTTCAACCTCTACAGTATTCTTAGCGAGCTGGAGCAGCGTTGCCAGCGCGAGGCTTTGAATGTGCGTCTGCTGCCGATTCTCGGCTCGGTGCGTGACCAGGGCAAATTGTTGCATGTCATGAAAACCTGGCATGTCGAGACCGTTTACCACGCGGCGGCGTACAAGCATGTACCCATGGTCGAGCACAACGTTGCCGAGGGGGTGCTGAACAATGTGATCGGCACGCTCAATGCCGCGCAGTCCGCGTTGCAGGCAGGCGTTGCCAACTTCGTGTTGATTTCCACCGACAAGGCGGTCAGGCCCACCAATGTGATGGGCAGCAGCAAGCGCCTGGCCGAGATGGTTCTGCAGGCGTTGAGTCGGGAAAGCTCCCTGGCGTTGCAGGATGACAACCAGAACGTCTCGTACATCAACTCGACCCGCTTCACCATGGTGCGCTTCGGCAATGTCCTCGGCTCTTCTGGATCGGTCATCCCCCTGTTCCGCCAGCAGATCAAGGCAGGTGGTCCGTTGACGGTGACGCACCCGAAGATCACCCGCTACTTCATGACCATCCCTGAAGCTGCCCAATTGGTGATCCAGGCGGGCTCCATGGGGCAGGGGGGCGATGTCTTCGTGCTGGACATGGGCGAGCCGGTGAGAATCGTCGAGCTGGCAGAAAAAATGATCCATCTGTCTGGCTTGAGCATCCGCACCGAAACCAACCCAACGGGCGATATCGCCATTGAGTTCACCGGGCTGCGTCCAGGCGAGAAGCTGTATGAAGAGCTGTTGATCGGCGATAACGTCGAGTCGACCCGGCATCCTATGATCATGAGTGCGCATGAGGACTTCTTGCCTTGGGATGTGCTCAGGGAGCGACTCGACCAGTTGGTCGCAGCGGTAACGACCGACGACTACGCAAGGGCGCGTCAGTTGCTGCGAGAGACCGTGAGCGGTTACACCCCAGATGGGGAGATCGTGGACTGGATTTATCAGCAGCGTCGATTGGAACCTTGAGTACGAAAACGCCCGACTATTTGTCGGGCGTTTTTGTATCCACGGGCTTTGGCCAACCTATTGAAACTTCTGGAATAAAGTTCTGCAGGCTGTCGGTTTGCGCAACCTCAAGGGGATGTCTACTGTTGGTCTCGCAACCAAGGAGCGTTGCTTGAACCTAACCTCAAGGAGTGACATTTATGCGCAACATCATCCTGTCTTACTTACTGCTTCCGCTCTTCGCCGGGCTGTCCCTCACCTGTAACGCCGTAGCCAATCCAGCACCGGCTCAGGTCACAGAACTGGCCGCAACAAAGATGAGCCTTGCCACCGACACCCAACCCGCCAAGCTCGACCTCAACACCGCCGACGCCCTAACCCTGCAAAAGGAACTCAACGGTATCGGTAGGGCAAAGGCCGAAGCGATCGTGGCCTACCGTGAAGCCAATGGCCCATTCACTTCGGTGGATGAGCTGCTGGAAATCAAAGGTATCGGCAATGCGTTGCTGGAGCGCAACCGTGACAAGCTGGTGGTGGCGGAGTAATTCACCGGAAAATGGCCGGTCCGTGTGGGTCGGCCATCAAGATTCAGCGATCCTTCGCGTCCTTGGCATCCGCTTCAGCATTGCGCTCGTGAATTTTTCTCAACTGCTCGTCGGTCAACGGCAATTTCTTCGCCGTGTCGCGTAGCAACAACAACCCGCCAATGATCGAGCCGAGGGCTATGATCAGTATCAACCAGGCGTACCAGGGCATGACGTTCTCCTTGTAGACCATGGATGGCAAACGCTCGCTTAGTTTCGAGCCGTTGCCGTCTCCGTTGGTTCAATTATAGGAGTGACCCGGAGCCGGGCCAATTCTCGTGATCCGCGGCCCCAAAGCCTAGGCCACATCGTTTACAATGCGCGCCGATTTCGACTTGCCAAGAGACTCTGCCCATGTCCGCCTGCCAGACGCCCCTGATTGTCGCCCTGGATTTCCCTACCCGTGAGGCCGCCCTGAAGCTGGCTGACCAGCTCGATCCGGCGCTGTGCCGGGTGAAGGTCGGCAAGGAGCTGTTCACCAGCAGCGCTTCGGGGATTGTCGAAACCCTGTGCGATAAAGGCTTCGAGGTGTTTCTCGACCTCAAGTTCCACGATATCCCCAACACCACGGCGATGGCAGTGAAGGCTGCGGCCGAGATGGGTGTGTGGATGGTCAACGTGCATTGCTCCGGTGGCCTGCGCATGATGTCGGCGTGCCGCGAAGTATTGGCCAAGCGCAGTGGCCCGCAGCCGTTGCTGATTGGTGTGACGGTGCTGACCAGCATGGAGCGTGAGGACTTGGCAGGGATCGGCCTGGATGTGGATCCGCAGGAGCAGGTGCTGCGTTTGGCGGCGCTGGCGGAGAAGGCGGGAATGGACGGGCTGGTGTGCTCGGCGCTTGAGGCGCCGGCGCTGAAGGCGGCGCATCCGTCGCTGCAGTTGGTGACCCCGGGCATTCGTCCTGCTGGCAGTGCCCAGGATGACCAGCGCCGGATCCTTACTCCACGCCAAGCACTGGACGCGGGTTCGGATTACCTGGTGATCGGGCGTCCGATCAGCCAGGCGGCGGACCCGGCGAAGGCACTGGCGGCGGTTGTAGCTGAGATTCGCGGCTGACGTTCGATCGCAGGGGCCGCTTTGCGGTCCTTCGCGGGTAAACCCGCTCCCGCAGGTGCGGCGGTGACATTGAGAGCACCGGAGAATCTGTAGGAGCGGTTTTACCCGCCAATAGGCCAGTGCAAATAATACAAGGCAGTTGCGCCTCCCTGGCCTGGACTATGTTCAGGCCCACAGCGCCCCCGCGGGGGATGGCTGCAAAAGACAGCAGCCCCCACAATGGCCTGGGCTCACACTTTCAACACCAATTTCCCGAAGTTTTCTCCGCTGAACAGCTTGAGCAGCGCCTCCGGGAACGTCTCCAACCCTTCCACTACATCCTCCTTGCTCTTCACCTGGCCACTGGCCAACCATCCGGCGATTTCCTGTGCGGCTTTGCCGTACTCCTTGGCGTAATCCGTCACCACGAACCCTTCCATCCGCGCGCGGTTGACCAATAGCGACAGGTAGTTGGCCGGTCCTTTGACGGCTTCCTTGTTGTTGTACTGGCTGATGGCGCCGCAGATGACCACGCGGGCCTTGAAGTTCAGGCGGCTGAGCACGGCGTCGAGGATGTCGCCGCCGACGTTGTCGAAGTACACGTCCACCCCTTTCGGGCATTCGCGTTTGAGGCCGGCCAGTACGTCTTCGGCTTTGTAGTCGATGACGCCGTCAAAGCCGAGCTCGTCCTTGAGGTACTGGCATTTCTCCTTGCCCCCAGCGATGCCGACCACGCGGCAGCCTTTGAGTTTGGCGATCTGTCCGGCGATGCTGCCCACGGCACCGGCAGCGCCGGAGAGAACGACGGTTTCGCCGGCCTTGGGTTGGCCGACGTCGAGCAGGGCGAAGTAGGCGGTCATGCCGGTCATGCCCAAGGCCGAGAGATAGCGGGGCAGGGGGGCCAGGCGTGGGTCGATCTTGTACAGGCCTTGGGGTTCGCCGGTGAAGTAGTCCTGCACGCCGAGCGGGCCGTTGACGTGGTCGCCGGGCTTGAAGTCAGGGTGCTTTGAGGCGAGCACTTCGCCGACGCCCAGGGCGCGCATCACCTGGCCGAGGGCAACGGGGGCGATGTAGGACTTGCCTTCGTTCATCCAGCCACGCATGGCGGGGTCCAGGGAGAGGTAGAGGTTTTTCACCAGCACTTGGCCTTCGGCGGGCTCGGTGACGGGGACCTGCTCGTAGGTGAAGTCGTCGCGGCGCACGACGCCGACGGGGCGTTTGCTGAGCAGGAAGCGGCGGTTGGTCTGGGGCATGGCGGTTCCCTTTGGGATGGGGTAGGCAGCTTGAACGTTCAAGATAGACCCCTTTGATAGCCCGAGGGTCGGTGGCGATCAAGTTTCACTGCTTGCGCAAATACACCTCGATACACCTGGATGATCGTGCTGCCCAGCGCGCGGCTGTCATGACTAGACTCAGCCTTCATAACGAATCAGCGTGCAGGAGCCCGTAATGAGCATGACGTTTTCTGGCCAGGTTGCGCTGGTCACCGGAGGTGGGGCGGGAATTGGTCGGGCGACCGCGCAGGCGTTCGCGGCCGAGGGGTTGAAGGTGGTGGTGGCCGACCGCGATGCGCCAGGCGGCGAGGCGACGGTGGCGATGATTCGTCAATCCGGTGGCCAGGCGCTGTTCGTGGCGTGTGACGTAACCCGCGAGAGCGAGGTGCGGGCGCTGCATGAGCAGGTGATCCAGGCGTTCGGTCGGTTGGACTATGCCTTCAACAACGCCGGCATCGAGATTGAGCAAGGCCGTCTGGCTGAGGGCAGCGAGGCGCAGTTCGACGCCATCATGGGCGTGAACGTCAAGGGCGTGTGGCTATGCATGAAGTACCAACTGCCGCTGATGCTTGCCGCAGGCGGTGGGGCGATCGTCAACACCGCGTCGGTCGCGGGGTTGGGGGCGGCGCCGAAGATGAGTATCTACAGCGCCTCCAAGCACGCGGTGATCGGCCTGACCAAGTCGGCGGCCATCGAGTACGCCAAGAAGGGCATTCGGGTGAATGCGGTATGCCCGGCGGTAATCGATACCGACATGTTCCGCCGGGCCTATGAGTCCGACCCACGCAAAGCGGAGTTCGCTGCCGCGATGCACCCGGTAGGGCGCATCGGCAAGGTCGAGGAGATCGCCAGTGCGGTGCTTTACCTGTGCAGCGATGGCGCGGCCTTCACCACCGGTCACAGCCTGGCTGTCGATGGCGGTGCCACGGCTATTTGAGGCCAATTGAAACTGCGCCGGCTTTTTCGCGGGTAAACCCGCTCTCACAGGTTCTCCGGTGTTCTCAACAACATCGCTGTGCCTTTGGGAAACTGCGCCAGGGCTGGTGTTTGCAGGGCTGAAAAGTGTAGGCAGCCCACTAATCACCGCAAGCCTTGTGGGAGCGGGTTTACCCGCGAATGGGCCCGTGCTGACAGCCATAGTGTCAAGGCAACCACTCCACACCCCGCGAGTAACACGGCGCCAAACACCACCAACGCTGTTCGTGAGCCAAGACGGTCACTGAGCAGCCCCGTGAAGATGACCGGCAAGCTGAACCCCAGATACGCCAGCAGGAAGAACCCCGCACTGGCGCGGGTTTTCTCGTTGCCGGCCAACTGGTTTACCGCCGCCAGCCCGCCCAGGTAGATGAATCCGTAGCACGCGCTGCTGGCGGCGACCGCGCCGAGCAGCACGCCAGCCAGTTGCCCACTGTCGGCGCCCCAGGCCAGCAGGGCGTAACTACACGGGAGAATCGCCAATCCCAGCAAGGTCGCACGAACGCTGGACATGCGACGTGCCATGGGTTGGAACAACAGGCCGCAACTGATCACGCAGAAGGTCGAGAAGCCGGACCAGGCGCTCAGCCCGTGTTGACGCAAGACGCCCGGCAACAGGGCAATCACCAGGCCTACGCAAGCCCAGGCAAGCAGGATGGCCAGGCCATAGGCCAGGCTGCCCCTGGGGTAGAAGGGCAGGCGCAGCATGGCGCCGCGCTGCGCAGGACGCGGATCGGGCAGGCGCCAGACCAACCCCAGCGCGACGGCGGCGAGCAGCAGTTGCAGGTGGAAGCTGCCCGGCGTCAGGGTGGGGCCGCGCAGCAAGAAGAGGCTTGTCAGCGCGGCGCCCAGGCCAAAGCCCAGGGACGTGCTGGCGGTCACCCAGTTGGCGGCGCGGCCGCTGTCGTTGCCGGCCATCAGCTCGCCCATGTAGGCGGTGGCGGTCGCCGAGGCCAGGCCCGTGCCCAGTCCCAGCAATAGCCGCGCCAGGCCCAGCGTCTGCAGGCTCGGGGCGAGCAGCATCAGTACAGTGGCGATCATCGACAGGGCGAGGGCCGTGAGAATCAGCGGCCGTCGCCCGACTCGGTCCGCCAGGCCGCCCAACGCCAGCAGCACGGGCAACACGCCCAATACATAGCCGGAGAAGGCCACCGCTGTGGCGGCCGCGCCTTGGCCGCAGAGGTCGGCATAGGCGATGTACAGGGGCGCCTGCAGGTTCACCGCGAGGGTGATCAGGCACAGGGCGAAGGCCAGGCGGGCCGGGGCTGAGCGGGTGGGCATCTGGGCATCCTTGGGTCATTTGTAGCGGCTGTTCGCGGGTTACCCGCGAATGAACCAGTACGATCAACGGTGATCTCTAACCCTTGCGCCAACAAGGCACACTCCCGACGCATTTGTGATTAACTGTTCGTCAAAAATCAGCGAACACTTCCCATGCCTATCCTTTTGGATCGTGACTGCGCCACCCCGCTGGTGCAGCAACTGACCGAACAGTTGCAAGCCTGGATCGAACAGCAACGCCTACGCCCCGGCGCGCGGCTGCCGTCGATCCGCACTCAGGCGAGCAACCTCGCCGTCAGCCCTGCCTGCGTGATCGAGGCTTACGACCGTCTGGTGGCCAGCGGCTGGCTTCAGGCGCGCCACGGTACGGGCTTCTTCGTCGCCGAACGCAAGCCAGGCCTGCCGCTTGAAGAGGAGCAAGCATGGGGCGAAGCGGTGGATGGCAGCTGGCGACAGTTTCGCGAGGGCCATGACGAACTGCTCAAGCTCGGCTGCGGCTGGCTGCCCAGCGCATGGCGGGCCAACACCGAGGTGGCCCAGGCCGTACGCCAAGTCAGCCGTGGCAATGTGGAGGATCTGTTCGATTATTGCCCGCCCCTGGGCCTGGCCAGCCTGCGCCAGCAACTGCACAAGCGCCTGGCACGCTTCGACATCGCCGCCGGCCCCGAACGCATCCTCACCACCCAAGGTGCCAGCCATGCCCTCGATCTACTGGTGCGCACCCTCCTGCGCCCTGGTGACGCGGTGTTGGTGGAAAGCCCGGGTTACTACAACCTGTTCAACCTGCTACGCCAGCACCAAGTGCGCATGCTACCGGTGCCGCGCACGGCCAGTGGGCCGGACCTGGACGAGCTCCAACGCCTGCTCGCCGAACACAGCCCGCGCCTGTTGTTCACAAACAGCCTGTATCACAACCCCACCGGCACCAGTCTGACGCCCAAGGTGGCCTATCGCCTGCTGGAACTGGCCCGCGAGCACGATTTGCGCATCGTCGAGGATGACATCTACGCAGATTTTCAGGACGGCCCGGCCACGCGCCTGGCGACGCTCGACAGCGAGCAGCGGGTGATCTACATGGCCAGTTTCTCCAAGACCCTGAGCAGTTCGCTGCGGGTGGGCTACCTGGTGGCCGATGCGGCGCTGATCGGCCGCCTGGCGGAACTGAAGATGGTCACTGGCATCGGCACGTCGCGCTTTGCCGAACAGGTGGTGGGGCAGATGCTTGCCAATGGCAGCTACCGCAAAAGCGTGCAGCGCCTGCGGGTGCGCCTGGGGCAGCACATGGCCAAGCTGCTGGGGCAACTGGAGGCGTTCGGTTGGGAGGTGTTCTGCGAGCCCTATGGCGGGATGTTCGTCTGGGTGCGCTCGCCCGGGCGCGACTTTGCCACCCTGGAACGCGTTGCCCTGGATAACGCGGTGCTGCTGACACCAGGCAGTGCGTTCGACCACCAGGGCGCGCCGAGCGACTGGTTGCGGATCAATGTCGCCTATGGGCAGGACCAACGGGCCCAGGCGTTCTTTCGGCACGCAGGGCGACCTTCAGCACGCTGAAAGCGACACGCTCATAGCTATTTGACACCATTGTGACGGGTGGGGCTTGTGGGTGAGGTTGTGCAGTTGCCACTCTTGGCTGAAAAAGGGCTGTTGTGCAGCCTGAAAACAGTGATGGACTGGTAGGGGGAATGGGCGATGCGGGCAACCAAGCACGGTGTTCTGGCCAACCTGGGCATGGCCCGCAAGCTGGGGCTGGGCTTTGCCCTGGTGCTGTTGCTGACCCTGGCGGTGGCGGCCATCGGCGTCTTCGCCCTGCAGGGCCTGGGCCAGCGCTTCGATGACCTGCGCCAGATGAGCCAGTTCAACACCGACCTGCTCACGTTGCGCCAGCACGAACAGGGTTTTGCCTTGCGCTCGGACATCAAGGAAGCCGAAACCCTGCGCAAGGACCTGCAAGGCCTGATCGAGCGCGCTCGCACGCTCCCGGCCCTGGCTGCCACCGAAGGCGACCTGACCGCCTATGGCCAGGCCTTCGATGTCTTCGTCGAAGCAGTGCAGGCCAAGGAACTGGCCCTGGACATGGCCAGTTGGTCGGTCTCCAGTGTCGCCAATAACCTCGATGTGCTGCAGTCAGGTCTTACCGACGATGGCACCTACACCCTCAAGCAGTCCCAAGGCCAGCAGGGCAGCGAGTTCCTCGAGCAGGCCGGCCAGGTGGCGCAGGTGTCGCGCCTGATGCTGCAGGCCATGGACGAGGCGCGGGTGCGCCTGGAGCAGGGGCGCAAAGGTGAGGAGGCGGTCAACGAAGGGCGCATCGCCCAGACCGTCGAAGCGGCGAGCCTGGTCGATCAGCTCAAGGCGTCGGTGAGCGACACCGGTTATCAGAGCGTGTTGGGCGAGGTGGCAGGGCACATCGCCAGCTTCTCCGACAAGCTCAACGAATACACCGATCTGCTCGCCAAGGAGCAGGGTATCAAGGCTCAGTTGCAGACCCAGGCCGAGCAGGTCACCCAGCGGGTCAACCAGGCCTATGCCAACCAGGAGCACGTCATGCAGGGCGAACTTGCCCGCAGCACGGTCGCCATCGCCTTGGCCACCGCACTGGCCTTGCTGGTGGGCGTGCTCGCCGCCTGGTTGATCACCCGTGCCGTGGTCGGGCCGCTCAAGCGTGTGATCGCCCGGGCCCAGCGCATCGCTGCGGGCGACCTGGTCGTCGAGGCCGAAACCATGCGGCGCGATGAGGTTGGCCAGCTCACCTTGGCCATGCAGCAGATGGCTGCCGGGCTTGCCGGCATTGTCAGCGGCCTGCAACAGGGCATCGAGCAACTGGCCGGGAACGCTCAGTCGCTGTCGGCCGTCACCGAGCAGACCAACCGCGAAGTGGGCAGCCAGAAGGAAGAAACCGAGCAAGTGGCCACCGCCATGCAGCAGATGACCGCCACCGTGCACGATGTGGCGCGCAACGCCGAGGAGGCCGCCCAGGCGGCCCAGAGCGCCGACGACAAGGTCGAGTCAGGCCAGCAGGTGGTGCGCCAGAGCATGCAGCGCATCGAGCAGTTGGCTGCCGCGGCGGAAACCGCCAGCGCTGGCATCGACAGCTTGAGCGCCGAAATCCATACCATTGGCGACGTACTGGAAGTGATCAAGAGCGTTGCCGAGCAGACCAACCTGTTGGCGCTCAACGCGGCGATCGAAGCTGCCCGGGCCGGCGAGCAGGGGCGCGGTTTTGCCGTGGTGGCCGATGAGGTGCGGGCCCTGGCGCGGCGCACCCGGCAATCCACCGAAGAGATCGAGCGCCTGGTCGCCAGCCTGCGCGGTAACGCCCAGCAGTCGGTATCGCAGATTCGCGGCAGTACCGAGCTGGTGCGTCTGGCGGTAGCCGATGCGCTGCACACCGAAAGTGCGCTGGGCAGCATCGCAGCTGCGGTGTCGTTGATCCAGCAGATGAACCAGCAGATCGCCGCGGCGGCGGAGCAGCAAAGTTCGGTGGCCGAGGAGATCAGTCGCAGCGTCACGCAGATCCGCGGCAGCGCCGATCAGGCCGCCCTGGCCATGCAGGACAACGCTCGCTCGAGCGTCGAGCTGGCGCAGTTGGGCACGGACCTCAAGGGCATGGTTGGCCACTTCAGATTGTGATCGCGTCTACCGGCCCTTCGCGGGCCAAACCGCTCCACTGGTACTGCAACAGATCCCAAGACCTATGTTGGCCCTGTGGGGCAGGTTTACCCGCGAACAGACCGGCACTGGCAACCAGGTATCCTCAGGCCTTGCGTGGGCTCAGGATCAGCAAGGTCAACACCCCCGCCACGATCCCCCAGAACGCCGAGCCGATCGAGAACAAAGTGAACCCTGAGGCCGTCACCATGAAGGTGATCAGTGCCGCCTCCCGTTCACGGGCTTCTCCCATGGCCACACTCAGGCCGTTCATGATCGAACCGAACAGCGCCAGTGCGGCAATAGACAGCACCAGTTCTTTGGGCAGCGCCGCAAACAGGGCCGCTAGCGTGGCGCCGAAGACACCGGCGATGCCGTAGAAAATCCCGCACCACACCGCCGCGGTGTAACGCTTGCTCGGGTCTTCATGGGCATGGGGCCCGGTGCAGATCGCCGCGCTGATCGCCGCCAGGTTCACCCCGTGGGAGCCGAATGGCGCCAGCAGCAGCGAGGCGAAGCCGGTGGCCGAGATCAGCGGCGAGGCCGGCACCTGATAGCCATCGGCCCGCAGCACAGCGACGCCTGGCATGTTCTGTGAGGTCATCGCCACCACGAACAGCGGGATGCCGATGCTGATGGTCGCTGCCAGCGAGAAGCTCGGGGTGGTCCACACCGGCTTGGCCACTTCCAGGTTGAAGCCGCTGAAATCCAGCAGGCCCAGGGCGCCCGACAGGGCGGTGCCCACCAGCAGCGCGACCAGCACGCAGTAGCGCGGCGACAGGCGCTTGACCAGCAGGTAGCTGAAGAACATGCCCAGCACCAGCACGGTACGATGCTGGGCGGCGACGAAGATCTCGCTGCCGATCTTGAACAAGATACCGGCCAGCAGCGCCGAGGCCAGGGACGCTGGAATGCGCCGCACCAGGCGCTCGAAGCTGCCGGTCAAGCCACAGATGAGCACCAGCACCGCGCAGGTGATATAAGCGCCGATGGCCTCGCCATAGCTGACCCCGCCGAGGCTGGTGATCAGCAGTGCAGCGCCCGGGGTCGACCAGGCGATGGTGATCGGGGTGCGATAGCGCAGCGACAGCCCGATGCTGCACACCGCCATGCCGATCGACAAGGCCCAGATCCACGAGGAAATCTGCGCGCTGGTTAGCCCAGCAGCCTGGCCCGCTTGGAACATCAGCACCAATGAGCTGGTGTATCCCGTGAGCATGGCGATGAAGCCGGCGACGATCGCCGACGGAGAACTGTCTGCCAGGGGGCGCAGGCGCGCGGAGGTGGCATCGGTCATTGAAAAGTCCTTGTAAAGGTGTAAGCAGTTTTTTCAGACTACCGTGACCTGGCGCAATCGGTGCGATACAGCGGCCATTGCATTTAGCCGTACAGTCGCCAACTATTGGGCACGATTGCGCAACTGCACGAGAGGGGAGGGGCGATGTACAAGGTTTATGGGGATTACCAGTCCGGCAACTGCTACAAGGTCAAATTGATGTTGCACCTGCTGGATCGCCCTTACACGTGGCACCCGGTGGACATACTCAAGGGCGAGACCGAAACGCCGGAATTCCTGGCGATGAACCCCAACGGCAAGGTGCCTGTGCTGCAGCTTGAGGATGGCACCTGCCTGTGGGAGTCCAACGCCATCCTGAACTTCCTGGCCGATGGCAGTGATTTTTTGCCCACCGAGCCACGTCTGCGCACCCAGGTGCTGCAATGGCAGTTCTTCGAGCAGTACAGCCATGAGCCGTACATTGCCGTGGCGCGGTTCATCCAGTTCTACCTGGGGCTGCCTGACGAGCGCGTGGAGGAATACCGCAAGCTGCACAAAGGCGGCTACAAGGCGCTCAAGGTCATGGAGAGGCAACTGCAGATGACGCCGTACCTGGTTGGCGACCAGTACTCGATCGCCGACGTGGCGTTGTATGCCTACACCCATGTGGCCCATCAGGGCGGGTTCGACCTGGCGGACTATCCGGGCGTGCGGGCGTGGTTGGCGCGGGTGGCGAGCCATCCGCGGCATGTGCCGATGGTGGATTGATCCCAGCGTTTTTGCTGACTGTTCCGGCCCTTTCGCTGGTAAATCCCTCCCATAGGGTTATGCGTACCTGTGGGAGCGGGTTTACCCGCGATGAGGCCGGTGCAGCCTGATGGGATGTTTCAGACTGCCGCGAAACGCTTGTCCAGGTAGGCAATGATGTCCTTGGATTCGTACATCCAGGTCACCTCGCCGGCTTCCTCGATCCGCAGGCACGGCACCTTCACTCGGCCGCCGCCTTCGAGCAGGGCTTGGCGGTGCACCGGGTCGTTCTTGGCGTCGCGCAGGGCCACCGGCACGTTGAGGCGGTGCAAGGTGCGGCGGGTCTTGACGCAGAACGGGCAGGCATGGAACTGGTACAGCGCCAGGTTCTGGGCGTCTTTGGCGACTTGCGCCTGGGCTGCGGCATCACGCTTGCGCTTGGCCGGACGGCTGATCCAGTCACCGAACACGATAAGCTGGCCGAGGCCGACCCGCAGGGCTTTGACGATCATGGACAACTCCTGAACAAAAGAAAAAGCCGACCCCGAAGGGTCGGCTCGCAGTCACACGCCGATCACTTGATCAGGCTGAGGAACTCGCTGCGGGTGGCAGCATTGGAGCGGAACTCGCCGAGCATCACCGAGGTGATCATGGTGGAGTTCTGCTTCTCGACACCGCGCATCATCATGCACATGTGCTTGGCCTCGATGACCACGGCTACGCCAGCGGCGCCGGTCACCTTCTCCACGGCTTCGGCGATCTGGCGGCTGAGGTTTTCCTGGATCTGCAGGCGGCGGGCGAACATGTCGACGATGCGCGCGACCTTGGACAGGCCCAGGACCTTGCCCTTGGGCAGGTAGGCCACGTGGGCCTTGCCGATGAAGGGCAGCATGTGGTGTTCGCACATCGAGTAGAGCTCGATGTCCCGGACCAGCACCATCTCGCTGTTGTCGGAGGTGAACAGCGCGTCGTTGGTGACTTCTTCCAGGGTTTGTTCATAACCGCGGCAAAGGTACTTCATGGCCTTCGCGGCCCGTTTGGGCGTGTCGCGCAGGCCCTCGCGGGAGACGTCCTCGCCGAGCTGGCTGAGGATCGCGGTGTAGTTCTGTTCCAGGGACATGGATCTACCTGTGGGGGATTAATCGCAAAGACGAAGGGTACGGCGGCGAGGGCGAGGCTGCAAGCCTGGCGTCACTCGTCGCGGCCTTCGAGCATGGTGCGCTTGAGCATCACATAGACCGCGCCTGTGCCGCCATGGCGGGCCTGGCAGGAGGTGAAGCCAAGCACTTGCGGGTGCTGGCGCAGCCAAGTGTTGACGTGGCTCTTGATCATCGGCCGCTTGCCGTCCAGGCGCGCAGCCTTGCCGTGGGTGACGCGCACGCAGCGCACTTCGAGCCTGGTGGCCTCGGCGATGAAATCCCAGAGGGTCTCGCGGGCTTTTTCCACGGTCATGCCGTGTAGGTCGAGGCTGCCTTCGAAGGCGATCTGACCGAGTTTGAGCTTGCGGATCTGGCTTTCCTGTACGCCGTCACGGCGCCACATCAGTTCGTCCTCGGCGCCGACGTCGATGACGAACTGGTCGGACATGCCATCGACCACGAGGGGTTGGTCGCTGTGCACGGTCGCGGCCATGCGCAGGCCGGCCAGCTTCTTGCGGTCGGCCTTGGGTTTGCCGACATCGGCGCGGTCGTGCTTGATCGGCTTCACGCCGCGCATCTGGGCGCTGAAGAGGGAAAAATCGTCGTCTTGCATGGTGCCTCCACGTAGGGGGCGCATTTTACGTGAGTGGGCGGCGTTGTGTCGCCTGTTGGCCTTTTCGCGGGTACAGGCCACCCTTTGAATCGTGCACGCAGATTTAGAGCCGCCGCGAATCGGTCAGCGGCACACGCCGCTAATCATGCTTTTTCATCAGGTGCTGCGAGAGGTTCAACCCATGCCCGCGACGCAGGCGAATCCGGCTGCGCCGCCAGAAACGCACGCCCAGGTAGAGCAATAGCAAACCGATCCCCGCCAGGATCACTGACAGTGGGCGGTTGGCATTGAGTTCGGCCAGGGCGCTGTAGTTGCCCAGAAGGCCTGCGACGCCGGCCATGGCCAGCAGCACGCCGAGGGTGGCCACCAGGGCGGACAGGCCGGCGGCCAGGCGCGCACCCCAGTTGCGCGGTTCGCGCTGGCGCAGGCGTTTGGCGTCGAAACTGCCTTTGAGCTTCATTCCGATTTCCTCTGTGGGTATCCGGAATTCGACCTGGGGTCGGCCCTGGGGTTCCGCCCGGCTGCCGGGCGGTCGTGGCTCAGATCAGGCTGGCGGTTGGGGCGACGCAGGCGAAGTTGTCGGCCATCACGGCCATTTCACACTGGTGGATCTGCGCGGCCGGAATCACCGTGTCCTTGAACGCCAGGTCGCGGGTGGTGGAGGCATCGGCGACCAAGGTGCACCGATAACCATAGTCCTTGGCGCGGCGCACGGTGGTGCTGACGCTCGAATGGCTCATGAAACCGCAGACGATCAGGTCCAGATGGCCCAGCTCCTGCAGCGTTTCGTGCAGCTTGGTGTTCTTGAAGGCGTTGGGCATGCGCTTTTCGATGATGATCTCACCCTCGCGAGGCTCCAGGCCCGGGATGAACTCGCCGCGGCTACCCTGCGGGTCGAACAGGCCACCGACGGTGCCCAGGTGGCGAACATGGATGATCGGACGGCCGGCCTTGCGCGCGGCGTCGAGCAACCGGGCGATGTTGGCCACGGCCTCGTCCATGCCCGACAGCGCCAGGGGACCGCTGAGGTACTCCTTTTGCGCATCGATGACAATCAGGCTGGCTTGGCCCAGCTTTGCCGGCGGATAGTCGCGGCCGCTGAGGCGGAACATCGTGGTTGGAACGGACATCAAGGGCTCCTTGGGTAGGGCTTTTGTATACCTATTCTCCCTTGCCTCGGCGCCAATGTGAATGGTTGACATTGCAGACAGCATGGTTACTGGCCTGTGGCTACCGCCCGGCCAATCGAAGGAAACATTTGTGTCGGTGGGCTGTTAGACTTTTGTCCTGTCTTAAAAGGAGTCATCCGTGATCACATCCCGTCTGCGCACCCTGCGCGACCATATCCGCTGGGCGGTCAGCCGCTTCCATGAGCACGACCTGTTCTTCGGCCACGGTGCCGACAACGCCTGGGACGAAGCCCGCCTGCTGGTGCTGGGCGCCGTGCACCTGCCGTGGGAAGTGGCCGATAGCTATCTGGACTGCCAGCTGGAAGATGACGAGCGCGTGCGCCTGCAGCACCTGCTCAAGCGCCGAATCGAAGAGCGGGTACCCACCGCCTACCTGCTGGGCGAGGCATGGTTCTGCGGCATGTCGTTTGTGGTCGACGAGCGTGTGCTGGTGCCGCGCTCGCCCATCGGCGAGCTGATCGAAAAGCGCTTCGAACCATGGCTGGCCGCGCCGCCTGCGCGCATCCTGGACCTGTGCACCGGCTCCGGCTGCATCGGCATCGTTGCCGCCGACGTGTTCCCCGAGGCCGAGGTGGTGCTGGCCGACCTGTCCTTCGATGCCCTGGAAGTGGCCAACCACAACATCGAGCGCCACGGCCTGGAGGAGCGTGTATACACCGTTCAGGGCGATGGCTTCGCCGGCCTGCCCGGGCAGCGTTTTGACCTGATTCTGTCCAACCCGCCGTATGTCGATGCTGAAGACTTCGCCGACATGCCGGCCGAGTATCACCACGAACCCGAGCTGGGCCTGGCCTGTGGCAACGATGGCCTGGACCTGGTGCGGCGCATGCTCGCCGAGGCAGCTGACCACCTGAACGAAAAAGGGTTGCTGATCGTCGAGGTGGGCAATAGCCAGGTGCATGTCCAGGCCCTGTACCCAGAGGTGGACTTCGCTTGGCTGGAGTTCGAGCGGGGGGGGCATGGCGTGTTCATGCTGACTGCCGAGCAGTGCCGCCAGCACCAGGAACTGTTCCGCTCCCGCGTTTGATCAAGACAGCGGGCTGCTTTGCAGCCCATTCACGGGTAAACCCGCTCCCACAGGTTGCGATGACTCTTGTAGGCGCGGGTTTACCCGTGAAAAGAGCGCCACGTCTCTAGCGCGTGGCGATCCAGATCAGTAGCCCCGCCTGGAACACGGCAAACGCCACCAGGCACGTGATGGTGAAGCGCAGGCCGCTGTCTTCGCGGCGGTACTTGGCGACCCGTTCATCGCGCTCGCGCAACTGCGCCTGCTTCTCCAGCAATTGCTGCTCGGCCTGTTGCAGCATTCCGGCGGCCTCAAGGATGTCGACGCGCTGGACCCTTTCATTGTTCCAACCGCCCTTGAGCTGGCCTACCGAGGTATCCACGGTGCGCCCCTTGAGCAGTTGTCCGCCTTCGTATTCCACCTCTAGCCCTGCACTGCGTAGCACATGGTCGCGGCGCAGGCGGTTGTCTTCGTTCAGGGCATCCTTGCTGGGCAGAGCCACGCCTTCGACCTGGTAGTTCGACCAACGCTGTTGCAGCCACTGCACCGCCTGTCCCAGCAGGAACCGGCCCAGGCCGCGGTTCGCCGGTTCGAGCTGCAAGCCACCGTCATCACCGATACGCACCTGGCGCAGCTCATGATCGACACGGATGTCCAGCTGGTTCTGCTCCTTGCGCACTTTCTGACCTGGCAGGCGGATTTCCAGGCGCAGCAGGCTGTGCGTCTTGCTATGCCGCTCGGCATGGCCGAACTCGACGAAACGCAGCGGGCGGGCGCCGCTGTTGCGGTCGGTAGGCAGGGCCGCCAGGCGCAGCAGTTGGAAGTGTTCGGGGGCCAGGTCTTCCCAAGGCAGCGGAGCGCTTGCTGGGGCTTGTGGCTCTTCGTCCGCCTCAACGGCGGCGGGGGCGTCGGTCATCAGGGGTGTCCTCGAATGCACGGCGGGCAGGACGGTGGAAAGGGGCTGGTGCGCTGCCCAATCGCGACGCAAGGTCACTCCTACCTTCAACCTGTCGGAGCGGGCTTGTCTTGCGATGGGGCGCAAACGACCTCAAAAACACCGATCACTGCCTCGATCAACCGGTTATCGGCAGCACCGAAGACTTCCTGAGGGCAATCTAGGCCGGTGGCAACTGGCGAATGAATGCCACGATCCGCTCACCCAGTTCACGGGCCAGTGGCAGCCCCGGGTTGCGGTAGCTGTCGCGCTGCTGGCGCATGTCCCGAGGGGTGATGCGCAGCGTGTGGTTCATGCCGTCGATCAGTGCCAGCTGTGCGTCGGGCTTGGCGGCCTTGAGGCGTTCGGCGTCGGCGACTTCCACCTGCACATCGTTGCGGCCCTGGATGATCAACGCGGGTATCTGCAGGCGAGCGAACGCTGCCGCCGGGTCTTGGCGCAGCAGCGAGATCAGGTAAGGCTGCACGCTCGGGCGAAACACATCGCGCAGCGGTGCCGGCACATCCAGGGAGGTCTGGCCGGCCTGCAGGCGGTCGATCACCGCATTGCCGCGCGCCAGTTCTGCCGGCGGCAGGCGCTGGGCCAATTGTTCGCGCAGCACGTCCGCCACGGGGCGACCGCTGCCGGCCACGGTGATCACCGCACTGGCACCGGCCTGTTCAGCGGCCAGCGTCGCAATCAGCGCACCTTCGCTGTGGCCGAGCAGGATCAGCGGACCGAAGCGTGGGTCGGCCCTGAGCTTGCGGCCCCAGGCCACGGTGTCGGCCACGTAGCGCTCGACGCTCAGGTCCCGCTCATCGGGCGTGGCCGGTTGGCTGGCGGCAACGCCACGCTTGTCGAAACGCACGCTGGCAATGTGCTCGCCGGCCAGCAGCAGGGCCAGGCGCTTGAGGTTGTCCAGGCGACCACTGGCGGGGTTGTTGCCGTCGCGGTCGGTGGGGCCGGAGCCGGCAATGATCAGCACTACCGGCGGTGGGGTGGCCTGTTGGGGGAGCAGCAGGCTGCCATGGAGCACGCCCTGGCCGGTGTCCAGATCGATGGGGCGTTGCAGCACGGTCGGGGCGGCGGCCTGGGCGAGGCCTGAGCACAGCAGCAGAAGCAGGGCGGCGAGGCGCAACATCATAGGGCTACTACTTGGTGGGATGTCGGTTGGACCGGGTGGTTGACCGAAGGTTCTCTCATCCCCCTTCGCCGAGGAACCCAATTCCATAGGTTTGAGCGTGATCGAAGGGGCTGAACCGACCACCCGAATAAAGGGAATTTCCGTATACTGCCTGCCTCCTTCACATTCAGGCTGATTCGCGGAGCGTCCATGTCCGGTAATACCTACGGCAAGCTGTTCACTGTCACCACCGCAGGCGAAAGCCACGGCCCGGCGTTGGTCGCCATTGTCGATGGGTGCCCACCGGGTCTGGAAATCTCCCTGGCCGACCTGCAGCACGACCTGGACCGCCGCAAGCCGGGTACCAGCCGGCACACCACCCAGCGCCAGGAGCCGGATGAGGTCGAAATCCTCTCGGGCGTGTTCGAAGGTCGCACCACCGGCTGTTCCATCGGCCTGCTGATCCGCAACACCGACCAGAAATCCAAGGACTATTCGGCGATCAAGGACCTGTTCCGCCCAGCCCACGCCGACTACACCTACCACCATAAATACGGCATCCGCGACTACCGCGGCGGCGGCCGCAGCTCGGCCCGCGAGACCGCCATGCGCGTGGCCGCCGGCGCCATCGCCAAGAAGTACCTGGCCACCCAAGGCATCCGCGTGCGCGGCTACATGAGCCAGCTGGGCCCGATCGAAATCCCGTTCAAGACCTGGGAGTCGGTCGAGCACAACGCCTTCTTCAGCCCTGATCCTGACAAAGTGCCGGAGCTGGAGGCCTACATGGACCAGTTGCGCCGTGACCAGGACTCGGTCGGCGCGAAGATCACCGTGGTCGCCGAAGGCGTGATGCCTGGCCTGGGCGAGCCGATCTTCGACCGCCTGGACGCCGAACTTGCCCATGCGCTGATGAGCATCAACGCCGTCAAGGGCGTGGAGATCGGCGCCGGTTTCGCCAGTGTCGCCCAGCGTGGCACCGAGCATCGTGACGAGCTGACGCCTGAAGGCTTCCTGAGCAACAACGCAGGTGGCATCCTGGGCGGAATCTCGTCCGGCCAGCCGATCGTCGCCCACCTGGCGCTCAAGCCGACGTCGAGCATTACCACCCCGGGCCGCTCCATCGATGTCGACGGCAACCCGGTCGACGTCATCACCAAGGGCCGTCACGACCCGTGCGTGGGCATCCGTGCCACGCCTATCGCCGAGGCGATGATGGCCATCGTGCTGATGGACCACCTGCTGCGCCACCGTGCGCAGAACGCCGATGTGAAGGTGAATACCCCGGTGCTGGGCCAGCGCTGATTCGTCCGCACGGGTCACTTCGCGGGTGAACCCGCTCCTAGAGGATCACCTCAGGTCCAGTAGGAGCGGGTTCACCCGCGAAGGGGCCGGCACAGGCAACCAAAGGCCCCGCCCATGCCCTCGATTCCCTACTGGCGCCTGTCCAGCTTCTACCTCTTTTACTTCGCCCTGCTCGGTTCCACCGCGCCGTTCCTGGCGTTGTACTTCGACCATTTGGGCTTCTCGCCGGCACGCATAGGCGAACTGGTGGCCATCCCCATGCTGATGCGTTGCATCGCACCGAACCTGTGGGGCTGGCTGGGGGATCGCAGTGGCCAACGGTTGCTGATCGTGCGCCTGGGTGCCTTGTCGACCTTGGCCACCTTCTCGCTGATCTTCGTCGACAAAAGCTACGCCTGGCTGGCGCTGGTGATGGCGCTGCATGCGTTCTTCTGGCATGCGGTGCTGCCGCAGTTCGAAGTGATCACCCTGGCGCACCTGCACGGGCAAACCTCGCGCTACAGCCAGGTGCGCCTGTGGGGCTCGATCGGTTTCATCCTCACCGTGGTCGGCCTGGGACGGCTGTTCGAGTGGCTAAGCCTGGATATCTATCCGGTGGCTTTGGTGACCATCATGGCCGGGATTTTCATCGCGAGCCTCTGGGTGCCCAATGCCCAGCCGGTGGAGCATGCCGAGCGCAAGGGGGCAGGGGGTTTCCTGCGGCAACTGGCGGAGCCGGGTGTAATACCGTTCTACGTATGCGTGGCGCTGATGCAGCTCAGCCACGGCCCTTACTACACCTTCCTCACCCTGCACCTGGAGCATCTGGGCTACACCCGTGGCGCCATTGGCTTGCTGTGGGCGCTGGGGGTAGTGGCTGAGGTGCTGGTATTCATGGGCATGAGCCGAATCTTCGCCCGGGTTTCAGTGCGCCGTGTGCTATTGGCGAGTTTCCTGTTGGCGGCGCTGCGTTGGCTGCTGCTGGGGAATCTGGCGGATATTCCGGCAGTGCTGGTGTTCGCCCAGCTGCTGCATGCGGCGACCTTCGGCTGTTTCCATGCCGCAGCCATTGCCTTCGTCCAGGGTAGCTTCGGCGCGCGTCAGCAAGGGCAGGGGCAGGCGTTGTACGCGGCCTTGTCCGGCACCGGCGGTGCCCTGGGCGCACTCTATTCGGGCTACAGCTGGAAACTGCTGGGCCCATCCTTCACCTTTGGTATGGCCAGCGTCGCGGCGCTCGCGGCAGCCGTTATCATTGCCCTTTGTTCGAAACAGACCAGGACCAGCCCCTGATGAGCATTCTCAGCGTTTTCCATCTCTCCACACCCGAGCTGCCGAACAAGGTGCTGACCCACCACGACGATATCGCCGCCACCCTCGCCGAGCAGGGTGTGCACCTGGAGCGCCGCACCGATGAGCTGCGCATCCGCCCGGGCACGGCCCAGGAGCAAGTGTTGGCTGAATGCCAAGGGCAGTTGGACCAGTTGATGACCGCACATGGCAGCGTGGCGTTCGGCCTGCTCAATCGCGATGGCCTCGACTCCACCCAGGCTGATCTTCGCGATGAGCATGTGCACGAAGCGGTTGAGGTGTTTGCCGTGATTAGCGGACGCGGGCAGGTCAGCTTGCGCTTGGGTGACTACGTGTATGCAGTGTTGTGCGAGAAGGGTGACGTGTTGGTGGTTCCGGCTGGCGTGCGCCGTTGGGTGGACTTGGGAGACAACCCGTTCTGCCTGGCCTTGCGCCTGTTTGGCAGCGAGTCGGGGATGCAGCCGCGGTTCACCGGCGATCAGGCGGCCCGGCAGTTTGCCGGCATGGATGAGCTTTGAGGTCCTTTTTTTCACGGACAAGCCGCCCCCACAGCCACTCCACCGCTTTAGGAACGATGGAACACCTGTGGGAGCGGGGTTACCCACGAAAGTCGCGCCGCATCAGCGATAGGTCGGCAGGGCGAAACGCTGCTGGCTCTGCAACATCGAGATCACTGGAAGCTCACTGGCCTGTTCGGCCAGGTCGCGGCGGATGGCGCTGATCGCCCAGGACAACTGCTCGGCGCTGTGCAACTGTGCGTAGGTCAATGCACGGCGAGTCACCTTGCCATCGGCTGCCCGCAGGGTCAGCTGGATACCGCCGTCCGGGCGAGGCTGGGTTTCGACTTGATAGGCGCAGAATACCGAGGCGAACTTTTCCTGGATGAGGTCCATATCTCAACTCCTGACTGTTGTATGGGCAGACGTGAGTTGAGTGTTGCAGTGACCGTGCCAGCCTTTCCTATTTGAAAATTTCCTTTAAATTCAATGAGTTGTTTAGAAGTTGAATTTCGGCGACCGTGCATTTCGCATGGTCGTGCATTTTGCACAGTGCAATTTGCAAGGGTCATAAGGTTTGTCTTTCGAGCCGATAGAATCTGAACCTTTGACCGCCTGGCAGTGCCTGACAAAGACTTGGGCTCTTTTCTTGCCAGGAGGTTCCAGATGTCCGATCAACAGCCCACCGCCATGACTGACGAAGAGACGGCCGCGTTTGCCGAAGAAGTCTTCGAGCGTGCCCGGCGCGGCGATGCGCCAATGCTCGAGCGCCTGCTGCAGAGCGGCCTACCCGCCAACCTGCGCAATCACAAGGGCGACACCTTGCTGATGCTGGCCAGCTACCATGGCCACATCGACGCGGTGCGTGTGCTGCTGGCCCATGGCGCCGACCCGCTGATCGCCAACGACAACGTTCAACTGCCCATCGCGGGAGCTGCATTCAAGGGGGACCTGGCCATGATCCGCCTGCTGATCGAACACGGCGTGCCAGTGGATGCCGCCGCCGAGGACGGTCGTACCGCCCTCATGCTGGCGGCGATGTTCAACCGCAGCGAGATACTCGAGTTCTTGCTGGCTCAGGGGGCCGACCCTGCACGCCAGGATATCCGCGGCGCCACCGCCCTGGCCGCTGCCCAGACCATGAGGGCACCGGACACCGCCGCGCGCCTGCAGGCGCTGGCCGGCTAACCCTCAGGGGGCATTTGCGGCTATCCTTGGCGACTTTTTCGCCAGCGCAGGGGCCCCCCATGAAAAACCAGTTGATCGAACTCATCAGCCTCATCGGCGCCGGCTGCATGCGCGAGCAGGATATCGAGCGCATCGCCGACGAAGCAGCCCAGGCCTACGCCGACCCCGCCGCCTTCCTGGCCGCCAACCCAGACATCAACTACGACGACAGCTTCCCCATCCCGCTGGGTGAATGGGTGGTGGTCGGCAGCCTGCCGGACACCGTGCTGTTCCAGGCCGATAGCTACCAAGAGCTGTTCGAGCGCATCACCGACTCGTTCGACAAGAGCGTGCCGTTCAACCTCAAGCCCAAGCAGCTGGCGCGCACCGAGCCGCTGACCGCGCTCAATCGCATCCAGGTCCAGATGGGGGCCTTGAACAAGGAGGCCGGCGGTTATGTGCTGGTCAACTTCAGCCAGTTGCTCGATGACGAGCTGCAGATGGTGATGGTGGGGCAGAACGACCTGGCCCGGGTGCTGGAGCTGGGCGCTGAGGTTGGGATCAA
The DNA here is from genome assembly GCF_051913525.1 of Pseudomonas sp. PKS. NCBI lineage: Bacteria > Pseudomonadati > Pseudomonadota > Gammaproteobacteria > Pseudomonadales > Pseudomonadaceae > Pseudomonas > Pseudomonas sp. PKS. The sequence goes on from NZ_JBEGDO010000009.1 coordinate 146,817, forward strand.
GGTCGAGCCGGCGTTGGAAGCGTTGAAGGTCGCTGTTCACGTCTGATTGGCTGCTCGTTCGTGGGTGGACCCGCTCCCACAGGTATCGATGCGGGCCTGTTGGGAGTGGGTTTACCCACCAAGAGGCGGTAGAAGTCAGCCCAACGCGGTATCGAGGAACATCATCACCGCGAACCCGCCCATCAGGCCCAAGGTTGCCGAAGTCTGATGCCCGTTGCGGTGGGTTTCGGGAATCACTTCATGGGACACCACGAAGATCATCGCCCCCGCCGCCAAGCCCATGCTCACGGGATAGGCCAGTGCGAAGCCGGTAGAGATGCCCAGGCCGATCACCGCACCCAGCGGCTCCATCAGGCCGGAGCCAATCGCCACCAGCGCCGCCTTGAGGTTCGACAGGCCTGTCGCGCGCAGAGCCAGGGCTACGGCCAGGCCTTCGGGGATGTCCTGGATGGCAATCGCGCTGGTCAGCGGCAGGCCGATGTTCATGTCGCCGTTGGCGAAGCTCACGCCGATGGCCATGCCTTCGGGCAGGTTGTGCAGGGTGATCGCCAGCACGAACAACCACACCCGGTTGATGCGCTCTGCCTCTGGGCCGCAAGGGCCAGTGCTTTCATGTTCGTGCGGGGTGAAGCGATCAAGGCCAAGCATCAACAGCACACCCAATCCCATTCCCAGCACCACGGTGAAGGCCGCTGCCGGGCCATTGCCGGTGATTTCCCGGGCAGCGTCCAGGCCTGGGAGGATCAACGAGAAGGAACTGGCCGCGAGCATCATGCCGGCGGCAAAGCCGAGCATCACATCCTGGCTGCGCGCGCTGACATCGCGCAGCACCACTGCCAGCACCGCGCCCAGGGCCGTGGCGCCGAACCCTGACAGCCCACCCAGCAGCGCCAAGTGCAGGTTGTCGGCATGGTCGCCATGGATCGCGTTCCACAGGCTGGCCGCGAGCAGGCCAAGCACCACCAGCAGGCTCAGGCCCAGGCCGGCACTGAGCCAAGGGGTGGTTGCGGCTTGTTGCCGCCAGGCGTTGAACAGCGAGGCGGGAGCAGGGCTTTCAGGGGCGTGGGCAGGGGGCATGCGGACCTCGTGACAATGTATGAACGCAGTCTAGCCATTGACCTGCTCCAGCGGCCAAGCATTCCATTCTATCGACGCCATAGGCGGCTATGCTTGGCAGCAAACCGTTTGTCAGGAGCAGTCGCATGGGTTCCACCTTCAACAGCCTTGTCGGGCTGATCATCCTCGCCCTGGACATCTGGGCGATTCTTCACGTGCTCAAGAGCGGCGCCGAGGTGGGCATCAAGGTGCTCTGGATCTTGTTGATCGTCCTGTTGCCGGTGATCGGGCTGATCATCTGGGCCATCGCCGGGCCCAGGGGCAACTTGAAGTTCTGAATGCTCTGGTGCAAATCAGGCCTATACGCGGGTAAACCCACTCTCGCAGGTTCATGCAGGGTTTCGAGCTGGCGCCGCATGAGGGCGCGGGTTCAGCCGCGAATGGGCCCGCTAGACACCGCAAACGCCGCCTCGTGACGAAATTTTCACACTGGATTATCGAAAATCCGCGCCGCACAATGCTGCGTTGGCCCTATAGCCGTGCTTTGATGGCCGGGCCCTTCAGGTAGCAGGGCGATTTCGCCTTTCCGCAAACCCGCAATCCTAGGATCCCCTCATTCATGGCTAACACGGATGCCTTGAAGCAACGGGCCGTGCCGACTCCGTTCGCGCCGACCCTCAAATCGCACCTGGCCTACACACTGCTCAGCGGCCTGGTGATCATGCTGATGCTGAGCCTGGTTCGCCTGGCCCTGCTGATCTACAACAGCGACATGATCGGCGACACCCCGTCTTCCACCGTGGCCGAAGGTTTCCTCAACGGCCTGCGCTTCGACCTGCGGGTGGCGGTGTACCTGAGCATTCCGCTGCTGCTGGCGTTGCTCAGCCCTTGGGCGATGGCCCGTCGCGGGTTCTTCCGGCTGTGGCTGACCCTGGCTTCCAGCGTGGTGATGTTCCTTGGCCTGATGGAAATGGACTTCTACCGCGAGTTTCACCAGCGCCTGAACGGCCTGGTGTTCCAATACATCAAGGAAGACCCCAAGACCGTCCTGAGCATGCTGTGGTACGGCTTCCCGGTCGTGCGCTACCTGTTGGCCTGGCTGTTCGGGACCTGGTTGCTGAGCCTGCTGTTCAAGGGCATCGACCGCCTGACCCGTAGTGGCGGCGCCTCCCAGAGCCTGGCGCCGCGTCGGATTGCCCCTTGGTACTACCGCCTGGCGGTGTTCATGGTGGTTCTACTTGTCGCCGTCGTTGCTGCCCGTGGCACTCTGCGCCAGGGCCCGCCGATGCGTTGGGGGGATGCCTTCACCACCGATTCGAACTTCGTCAACCAGCTTGGCCTGAACGGCACCTTGACCCTCATCGACGCTGCCAAGAGCCGTTTCGGTGAAGACCGTGCCAACATCTGGAAGCCCACCGTCGAGCAGGACGTGGCCACGCAAACCGTGCGTGACCTGCTGTTGACCCCCAACGACACCCTGGTCGAGGCCGACGAAGCGGCAGTGCGCCGTGACTTCCTGCCACCCGCTGACCGTACCCTGCCGGTCAAGAACGTCGTGGTGATCCTCATGGAAAGCTTCGCCGGTCATTCGGTGGGCGCCCTGGGCAGCCCGAACAACATCACGCCGTACTTCGACAAGCTGGCCAAAGAAGGCCTGCTGTTCGACCGCTTCTTCTCCAACGGCACCCACACCCACCAGGGCATGTTCGCCACCATGGCGTGCTTCCCGAACCTGCCTGGCTTCGAATACCTGATGCAGACCCCGGAAGGGGGGCACAAGCTGTCTGGCCTGCCAGCGCTGCTGAGTGCTCGTGACTACGACGATGTCTACGTCTACAACGGTGATTTCGCCTGGGACAACCAGTCCGGTTTCTTCGGCAACCAGGGCATGACCACCTTCATTGGCCGTAACGATTTCGTCAATCCGGTGTTCTCCGACCCGACTTGGGGTGTGTCCGACCAGGACATGTTCGATCGGGGCAACGAGGAATTGGCCAAGCACGACGGCAAAAAGCCGATCTACGCGCTGCTGCAGACCCTCTCCAACCACACGCCGTATGCGCTGCCCAAGGACCTGCCGGTCGAGAAGGTCACAGGCCAGGGCCGCCTGGACGAACACCTCACGGCCATGCGCTATTCCGACTGGGCCCTTGGCCAGTTCTTCGAGAAGGCGCGCAAGGAGCCGTACTTCAAGGACACGCTGTTCGTCATTGTCGGCGACCATGGTTTCGGCAACCAGCAGCAGGTCAGCGAGCTGGACCTGGGCCGTTTCAACGTGCCGCTGTTGCTGATTGCTCCTGGTATCCAGGAGAAATTCGGTTCGGTCAACCACACCGTGGGTACCCAGGTCGACATCGTGCCGACCATCATGGGGCGCCTGGGCGGTCAAACGCGTCACCAATGCTGGGGCCGCGACCTGCTCAACCTGCCTGAGGGTGATCCGGGTGTCGGCATCATCAAGCCGTCTGGCAGTGAGCAGATCGTGGGGCTGATCAAGGGTGACCGCCTTCTGATCGAATCCAAGGACATGACCCCGCGCCTGTACCGCTATCAGTTGGGCCGCGAGTTCAAGGCCGAGCTGATCGAGAGCCCCGATCAGCCTGAGCTGTTGAAGAACCTCGAGTCCTACATCCAGACAGCAACCAAGAGCCTGTTGGACAACACCGCCGGTGTCGTCCACGGCGTGCCTAAGGATTGACGTACTCGCGCGCTCCCTCCCACAGGTGATGCACAAGCCTGCACCTGTGGGGGCGGGCTTGCCCACCCCAGGGATGAACTGAACGAACGCCCTCGCCAACGGTCAAGGATACTGGCAGCACACACCCGGTATTCTTTGATTGAGAGGGCAATTCAATGAAAGAGTGGGAAGTCACCTTCGTCGACCAGAATGGTGTACAGAGCTCACTGCTCTACAACGGCGATGAACGCCCAAGCGATGAGCAAGCCGCCCGGCTGATCCGCTCGCATTTGTTCCCGGTCATCGATGAACTTGACCTCAATGACTTCCAGGACCGCAGTCCCTTCCCCACGGTGCGCTGGCTCAAGGAACAGAGCGGCGTCTCCATCACCCGCATCGAAGAAAGGCCCTGAGCGCGCTGCGCTGGCGCTGTGAGCCAGCAGGCACTACGCTCAGACGAGGCCCGGATCTTTCTGCGGATCCGCGTCGGCTCCATTCGCGTCTCTCATTAGCTCGATCTGCCAGGCACTCGATTGTGCAAAGCAGGTGCGTTGTGCACGGAAAGTCTATCCATTGCATTTGTAGGAGGACGTTTCATGAGCAGCCAGAACGACGATATCAGCAGCAATGTCCTTCGCCAGATGAAAGCTGGCGGTTTCGACTTCACCCGAATTCATCCCATCGAGTTCTATGCAGTGTTTCCTGACGAGGCCGGTGCCCGTCGTGCGGCCGGACAGTTCCGTGGTGAATCCCTCAATGCTCAGGTGCGTGAGCTGGACGACGGCGCATGGCACCTGGAGTTGAGCAAAATCATGTACGCCACCTACCGAGGGATCGGAGCCTTCGAGGAAGCCTTCGAGCAGGTTGTCTCGCCCCTTGGGGGCGAGGTCGAGGGATGGGGCGTGAAGCAGGAGCGCCCCGTCGCCTGAGTACCCTGGGCCTGGGGCCGCTTCGCGGCCCATCGCAGGCTGCGTCAGCTCCTACGGTGCTTGGAGAGATTCGCAACAAGGGGGCGCAACCCCTCAAGGCTTGCGCTTGGCCATGTGCGCCAGGTAGGCGATCAATTCGTCGAGCTCCTGCTCGCTCAGCACGTTTTCGGCAAACCCTGGCATCTTCGCCTGGGGCCATTGCCGCAGGCTTTGCGGATCACGGATGTAGCGGCGCAAAAAGCCCGGCTGGAAGTACTCGGTGGGGTTGTGAGGCACGTTCAGGTCCGGTCCGAACTGGGCATCGCCTGCGCCATTGAGGCGGTGGCATGCCAGGCAGTTCTGCTGGAACAGGGCAAAGCCTCGGCGCACCGGGTCGTTCGCGGCGAGCGAGGGGGCGGGCAGCAGGGCAGGGAAGCGCTCCTGCACCGGTGCCAGGCGGCGAATCGTGGTGATCTGGAACGGCCATTGCTCTGGGCGGATGCTCCCGGCCTGAGGGTCGGTCCACACCAGGTAGAACGGCCCGGCGCTCGGCTTGCCGTTACCCAGGGCGGGCCAGGGTTTGGCCGGGTCTTCCACGGCCAGCCATGCCCGTGCGGGGCCAGCCTGGAGCAGGGGGGCGGCAGGCATTTCGGCGGCGAAGCCATCCAGCGCGACGGCTTGCAGATGATCGTTGGGACCTACCCCCTCGAGCAGTGCACTCAAAGGCACTGCGCGGTAGTGCATGGGGCGCTTGTAGGAGACATCTTGCTCGATGTTGATGTTCTGGGCCTGTGGGTGGGCCAGCAATGCCTCGCTTTGCCACTGGCGCGCGGTATTACCGAGTTCCAGATGCAATTGCGCCGCCGACAGCGGCAGGCAGAACAGCAAGGTCAATAGGGCAAGGCAATGGCGCATGGGTAATCTCCAACCCTGTGTGGTCAGCAGATTACCTGTGCGATGCCAATAAAGGCCACGGCTGCGTTTATCCGAACAAGCGTGTCAGGTTCGGCAGGATGAGCAGCAAGGTCGTGGCGAAGAGAATGAGCCCGGCTTGGCGTACTTTCGATTGTCTGAACATGGCGGACCGCCTTCTTGTTGTTATTCCTGAATAGCCCTTGGCTTCCGTGTCTTGCTTCGGGTCGATCGCAACGGCGCCTGGTGACGCCGGTCCTGCATGCCTCTTGTGTCTGGATATACAACCAACAGTAGGGTGTGCGTTATCCATGTTTGAGAACCCTTTGTTCTATTGGTTGGTTCGTTGATTTCTTTCACTTATGAGGCCAAGGGCTATCACGCTGGCATCCTCTGGCTAGACAGCTGCGCCATGAACAACCGCCCCGGTGAAATAAGTGACCGTTCGTCAGTGCATCCTACTTGCTTGTAGGTAGGTTTCGCGTCAGTCTCTACAGCAAAAATCCCACACACGTCGTTCAGGACTATCCCTATGTCGTTACGCATCTGCATCCTGGAAACCGATGTCCTGCGACCGGAGTTGACCGCGCAGTATCAGGGCTACGGAAGGATGTTCGAGCAGCTGTTCTCGCGTCAGCCGATCGCAGCGCAGTTTCACGTCTACAACGTGATGAACGGCGAGTACCCTCCCGAAGGCGAAGCCTTCGATGCGTACCTGGTGACCGGCAGCAAGGCAGATTCGTTCGGCACCGATCCCTGGATCCAGACGCTGAAGGCCTATCTGCTCAAGCTCTACGAGCGTGGCGAGAAGCTGCTGGGTGTGTGTTTCGGCCATCAGGTGCTGGCGCTGGTGCTTGGCGGCAAGACCGCCCGGGCCGATCAGGGCTGGGGCCTGGGTATCCATCGTTATTCCTTGGCTGCCCACGCGCCGTGGATGGACCCGGAAGTGTCCGAACTGACCCTGCTGATCAGCCACCAAGACCAGGTGACCGAGCTGCCTGAGGGCGCCACGGTCATTGCCTCCAGCGATTTCTGCCCCAATGCGGCCTACCACATCCGCGACCAGGTGCTGTGCTTCCAGGGGCATCCGGAGTTCGTCCATGACTACTCCCGCGCCTTGCTCGACGCGCGCCAGGAGGTGTTGGGCGAAGAGGTCTACCAGCGGGCGATTGCCAGCCTGGAAGAAGACCACCAGGGCGATCTGGTCGGTAAGTGGATGCTGAGGTTCATCGGGCACTCGGACAAGGCCAAGGAAAACGCGGCCTAGGCCCAGTAAAGGCCCTCTTTAGGAATTGCGCCGTCTATTAGAACGGCGTCGGACCTGAGGGGCATCTGCGGCGTCCCTTTCGCGGGTAAACCCGATTCCACCTGATCTGCGCAGGCTCTTGGGGGAGCGGGTTTACCCGCGAGGCGGCCGCCGCAACGGGTTGCGCTGCAACGCAGTTTCAGAAAGCGCTACAGCCAGCCCGAGCGCTTGAAGCTCGCGTACAGCGCGCTACATCCCACGCCAATCACCCCCAGAACCCCAAAATACCCGTAATGCCAGCCAAGCTCCGGCATATTCTGGAAGTTCATCCCATAGATGCCTGCAATGGCGGTGGGGAGGGCCAGGATCGCCGCCCAGGCAGCGAACTTGCGCTGCACGATGCTCTGGCGTGACGACTCCAGCAGCATGCCGATCTCGATGGTCTGACTGGCGATGTCGCGGATACTGGCCAGATCTTCCATCTGCCGAGTGACGTGGATCTGCACATCGCGAAAGTACGGGCGCATGTTCTTGTCGATGAAGGGGAAGTTCAGGCGCTGCAGCTCTTCGCTGACCTCCACCATGGGCGCCACGTAGCGGCGCAGGCGCAGGATGTCCCGACGCAGGCTGTGCAGGCGCTGGACGTCCTCCTCTTGGAGCGAATTGCTCAGCACGCTCTGTTCCAGCTCCTCGATCTCGCCGTGGATGGCCTCGCTGACCGGTTGGTAGTTCTCGGTGACGAAGTCGAGCAGGGCGTAGAGTACGAAGTCTTCGCCATGCTCGAGCAGCAGCGGGCGCGCCTCGCAACGTTGGCGCACCAGGGCATAGGATTTGGAGTGGCCGTTGCGGCAGGTAATGATGTAGCCGTTGCCGGCGAAGATGTGCGTCTCGATGAATTCCAGCTTGCCTTCATGGCGCACCGGCGAATAGGTGACGATGAACAGGGCGTCGCCAAAGGTCTCGAGCTTGGGGCGGCTGTGCTTTTCCAGGGCGTCTTCGATGGCCAGTTCATGCAGGCCGAACTGGCGCTGCAGGTTGGCCAACTCTTCGGCATTGGGCTCCTCCAAGCCGATCCAGACGAAGTGCCCGGGCTTACGCGCCCACTCGCTGCCTTCATCGATACTGATATTGGTGACCTTTCTGCCGGCGCTATACACCGCCGATGCCACGACTCGCCCCATGGTTGTCCGCTTCTTCGGTTGAACACCCGATACAGCTTGGGCTCAGTCACGTCATAGAGCAACCATCGCCTGCGCGTGCCGCTGGGGGCCTCAAGCGCATTGCCGATCGAATCAGCTTTGCACCAGCTCGCCTTCCATACGGTCGATGCACTGCTGCATCTGCGTGCGGCATTGCTCGATCAGTGTCGGCAGGTCCTGCTGGCTCATGCCGGCGGTGGCGATCGGCGGCAGCGAACGCACGATCACCGTGCGCTGGCGCCAGCTGTTGAGCCCCAGGCGCTTGGAGTAGCGGCTGACGCACACCGGCACGATGGGCACACCGGCCTCGATGGCCATGTGGAACGCGCCTTTCTTGAAGGCCAGCAATTGCTCGCCGGGGTTGCGGGTGCCTTCGGGGAAGATCCAGATCGAGGTGTCGTTGCGCAGGATGCGGGTGGTCACCTGCATGGCCTTTCTCGCCTGGTAGGCGTTCTTGCGATCCACCAGCACGTTGCCGCCCAGCCAGAACAGCTGGCCGAACAGTGGGATCCAGCCCAGGCTCTTCTTGCCGATGGCCACGGTGCGTTGCGGTACCACTTGGCCGAGGATGAACAGATCGAAGTTGGACTGGTGGTTGGCGACGATGACGCAGCCCGGTGGCTGGTCCCACAACGGGCCGACCTCGGCCTTGACCTTGATGCGCATCAGCCAGGCGGCAGGCAGGCTGTAGAGGCGGGCGAACAGGCGGCTGTTATCGGGGTTGAACGGCCGGCACAGGCCGATGACCAGGCCCGCCACGCCGACGAACAGAAAATGCAGCGCCAGAAGGAGCATGCGGAGCATATAGAGCATGGGACGACTCACACACCAGACAGTCGCGGCGCAGTGTACGGGTGTGCACTGCCCGGGGCAAACCTTTGGGTGTGGCGCAGCGGGAAAGCCCGCGGCTACTGGCGCGCGGGCTCCCATCGTGAAGGGCGCCGGGGACTCAACCCATTTGTTGCTGGTCCAGCAAGATGGCGTTGTCCAACGTTTCGAGCAGGTCTTTGCGCACCTTGAGCTTGGTGTTCTTGTGCGCCAGCATGTTGATCTTCTTCAGCTCGCGGGCGGCAGCCAGGGCGGTCTCCTGCAGTTGTTCAGCGGGCACCACCTTGTCGAGAAAGCCTGCATCCACCGCGGCATGCGGGTCGAACACTTCGGCATTGATCACCGCACGATGGAAGGCCGAGCGGCGCAGACGGTCACGGGCCAGCTCGATGCCGGCGTGGTGCATGGTCATGCCGATCTGCACTTCGTTCAGGCAGATCTTGTAGGGGCCTTCGACACCGATGCGGTAGTCGCCCGACAACAGCAGGAACGCTCCCTTGGCCACGGCGTTGCCCGGGCAGGCGACCACCACCGGGAAGGGGTGGCTGAGCAGGCGACGGGCGAGGGTGGAGCCTGCGGTGACCAGGCCGACGGCTTCCTTCGGGCCGCAGGTCATCACCTTGAGGTCGTAGCCGCCGGAGAGAATGCCCGGCTGGCCGGTGATGATCACCACGGCGCGCTCTTGCACGGCGCGGTCCAGGGCGGCATTGAAGGCGGCGATGAGATCCGGCGAGATGGCGTTGACCTTGCCGTTGTTCAGGGTCAGGGTGGCGATGCCGTCTTCGGCATGGTAGGTAATCAGCTCGCTCATGACAGAGTCCTTTGGGTGACGTGGCGACGACGGTACCCAGCGGCGCCGGTCAGGTAAAGCGATAAGGCTGACCGGTCGGTCAGCGTCTGGGCCGCGCCCCTTGTCGCGACGGGGCAGGGGCAATATGGACTGTAAAAGCACTGGCCAGATTGGCAGCATTGCCCTGGCAGGCCCGGTGTTTTGGCCAATTGGCTTAAGCGCATGAAAATTCTGAAAAAAATGCTTGCCAAAGGAAAAGTCTTCTACTAAATTAGCGCGCCTCGACAGGCTGAACTGCTTGAAGAGATCCGGTGAAGTGTCCGAGTGGTCGAAGGAGCACGCCTGGAAAGTGTGTATACGAGAAATCGTATCAAGGGTTCAAATCCCTTCTTCACCGCCACATACCAAAACCCCTGATAGTTAACGCTGTCGGGGGTTTTTTGTTTCTGGTCGTCCGTAAACCCTCCCTTCTTGCGTACACAGGGAGCATACACCGAGCATGGCCCTAACAATGGTTAGACCTACGAAAGACTCTCGCGGCGTTTACGAATACAAGCGCCGCTACCCCTCCGACCTGGCGCCGTTCTTCAAGAAGAATGCGCGCTGGAAGTGCAGCCTCAAAACGCGGGACCCCTCGGAGGCACTTAAGCGTTTCGCGCCAGTCCACGTGGAGTGTGAGCGGGCGTTCGCCATGCTTCGCGCCGTTCACCTCAAGGGTGCCCAGTTGAGCTTGACCGATGCCCAGCAGCTGGCTTCGCGCTGGATGGAGGGCAAGATGGATGCAATGGAGGCTACAGGGGACTACTCGGAGTTCGTGTACCTTGACGGGCACGAAGACCAGGAGGGCGAGTCATTCAGCTATTGGACACCCCTGGCTGCCTGGCACGAAGGGCCTGCCGCGTCTCTGGTTAACGTCTACATCCGTGAGGCGCTGGACGCCAACCAGTACCCGCCTGTGGCTGAAGGTACAGACCTGCACACACTGTTGGTCGAGGTTTTCCATGGTGCCGTGGCTCAATTGTCCAGCCTTTGCTACGCCCGTCTGACTTACAAGGGGCATTACACCCCGCGTCCGGTCGTAATGCCGCATGCCCCCTTGTCTGTTGAGGTGGCGGTCAACCCTGCTTTGTCCGGCTCCGGTCCGACGTTGCAATTCGTTTTTGACAAGTGGGCAGAGGACAAGCTTCAGACGGACCCGCATGGACAGCGGACCGTCGATGACTACAGCGGCACCATCCGCCGGTTCCAAGAGCTGTACGGCGACCTGCCGGTATCCTCCATAACACGGGCCTTGATAGGTGATTTCCGCATTGCCCTGGGGAAAATTCCTACCAAGGGGGCCGGTATTCGGGCTCTGTCGGCCCCAGAGGCCATTGCCAGGGGCGAGGCTGAGGGCCTTCCTACCGCCTCGCTTGCGACTCTTATCAAGCAGCTTAAAGCTTTTGGGGCTGTCCTCAACTTTGCTGTCCAGCGCCTTGAGGCCATGCCGGAGGAGCCTGTCACTGCCTCCGGTATCTTGAAGTCCATCAGCAAAGCAGCCCAGCGCGCTGAGGTTCGGACGGGTGAGGAGAAAGTGTTCACTCGGTCCGATCTGCTCCGGATGTTCAACAGCCCATTGTTCAAGGGCGCCTATCAGCCGCCGCGTGCCGACTACGGCGAGGCTCTTTTCTGGTTGCCCCTGCTGATGCTCTATACCGGGGCGCGTCGGGAGGAGGTCGCCCAACTGTTGGTTGGTGACGTTGGTCAGTGTCCAGATACCGGTATCTGGTTCCTCGACTTCAAGCCGGGGGAGGGCAAGACGGTAAAAACCTCAAGCAGCCGTCGGCGCATTCCGCTTCATGACGACCTGCTAGAGCTGGGGTTCATCAAGTACGTTCAAGGGGTGCCAGCGTCCGGGCGCGTGTTCCCTAAGCTGACGGCCAAGACCTCCAACGGCTATGGCTATGCGGTAGGTGTCGCGTGGTCCAAGTACCTTGCCAAGGTCGTCAAGTTGGACACCGAGGCTGATCCGTCCCACGGCTTCCGGCACACCTTCAAGACCATCTGCCGGGAGGTCCATATCGAGACGGCTGTGGCCGACTGGATTACTGGGCACGCTTCTACGAACGTCGGGGCGAAGTATGGTGTGCGCCCCTTGCAGCGTATGGCTGAGGAGTTGAAGAAATTCCCGAGCTTGGCCAGGGAAGTTGGGTTACTGCCCCGAGAGAGCGCCGCCTGAATCTACCGGTTCAGGCAATGTGGCCCTGAGCTGAAAACCGCAGGGGGGCGGAGGGATAGACCCTCAACATCCCCTGCTGGGTTACGCCTTCTTCTTCCTGGGAATTGGGTGGCAGTACAGGATTGCCAGCGCCTCTAGGGTCTCCCATTCACTGGCGAGATTGGGGGCAGCGCCCAGGTTCCTGGAGCCGGTGTACACCTCTGCTGCTGTCGCCAGGTCCGCCTGGAGTATTCCACCCAGTGACTGTCCGTATGGGTCGCTGTCGTCGTCCAGGGGGAACGACCCGGCATGATAGGAGACGGTGCTCCGGGTATCGATACGCTTGTTGCGGATGCGGCGGAGGGTCTTCGCTTCCAGCTCCCTGTGTTCGGGCTGTAGGTGCCCAGCGTGGCGCGGTCGCATGGTCAAGTAGCTGTAGATCTGGTCAGGCAGGAGCGCCATGGAGTGCGCCACTTGTGCCAGGGTTTCGCCCGCGCGCAGGCGACCCAGGACTTCAGCCGAAGTGGGGGTGTAAGGGGTCATTGGGTACGTATTCCGGTTTCGAGTTGATGACGCTGCAGGCCCTGTCCAGCAAGGGCCCGACAGTCGTGTTGTTGCCTGCACCTGTTCAAATTGAACAGCGTGCCTGGAGGTGTCGTCAGAAGTCCGTGGAGTCGCGCCAGTCGTTCCCCAAGACCGCTTCTGCAAGGTCTCGGAGCCGGTTCTTGAAGGCCTCCCTCGCAACGGGGCAGGTAGCCTCCTGGAATGCCTGACGAGCGCTGTCCAGGTGACTGACGACGGCCTTGGTGGTGGCTGGAATGGGTGGCGGTAGTTGGTGGCATCCTCCGTCAGCGTCACAACTACTTCCACCGTACTGGTTGAAAATCTTGCGGAAGTCCTTCTCCATCCAGTTCCTTATCGTGGTGTGGGGGCGACCAAGTTCCAGGCCAATGTCCCGGTAGGACTTCAAGCGCCCCCGAGACTTACGGTGACGTCCTGTGCGGACGTAGACCCGAAAGACCTCCCTCATTTCACTGGGTTTCAATTGCAGGCCGTGGGTCAGGTTCGCTTTAGCGGCCATCCACTGGGCTTCTTCCCTAGTGGCCTCGGTGATTGACGCGTCAGCCTCTAGATGACCCAAGCTCTCCAAGGCTGCAGCCCGATGATAGCCGTCGACCAAGCAGGGCACTCCATCGACCACGGCCACCTGGAGCGGCGGTAGTTGCTGGCCTGCTTTGATGGCTGTGGCGTACCGGGCAACGGTCTTGGGGCATAGTTTCTTGCGGATCTGAAAGGCGGGTGAGCGGCAAAGCTGCGCAATGACTACCTTGCTGTCGGTGGCGGTGCTGTTAGGTAAGGTGTCCATAGCAGGGCTCCGTCAGTGGCGCAGGTTGGCGGGGACTAGGGCTGTTCCACCCTTTCGATTGACCGGTCCGAGCTGGAGCCAGTGGGTGGTATCGTGGTCGACGGGGGCAAGGTCCAGTAGGTCGGGGCTACTCCAGGAGCGTGTCGCGTTGATGACCAGCTCCAGGGCTTCGCCCAGGCGGACGTCTCTGCGCTTCTTCCTGGCCAGGGCATTGGCGAGCTGAACCAGGTGCCGGACGTGGTCACGTCGCATGTGGATGTGGAAACGGACCAGCGTGGGTGGGATTGTGCGTAGCATAGGTGGTAGGTGTTCCTTGGGGAGGTAAACGCCGATACCCCGCCAGGAGGTCCGGGCAGGGGTGTATGGGGCGTTTCGGTGATGGATGGGTGGGGCACGGCCCCCAGCGTCGCAGGCAATCAGGGACGGTGCGGGTGGGTCTTGCTAAGACTGGCCCTAAATGCTTTTCGGGGGGGGCGTGGCCTTACCGCTGGTGGAGTAGTCCTATGACTGGCTGTAAATACCATTCCGGCGGGAGTTCAGGGGCGGCAAGCGTCCACCGGGTCCGCGCCCATGGCAGCTCTACAGGCCCGTTTCACAGTGGCCTGGGACACCTTCCAGTGGTGGGCGGTGGCGGCGATGCTGGAGCCGGTCTCCCTCCTCCAGGCCGCAATGGCGGCGTCGTCGTGCTGCTTGGGGGCGCCCAGCTTGCGACCATCGGCCTTGGCCTTGTTAATCCCCGCCATCTGCCGCGCCCTGATGTTCTCCCGCTCCAGTTCGGCCACGCCGGCCAGCAGGGTGAGCATCAGCTTCCCGGTGGGGTTGGACAGGTCGAAGCCCTCGCGCATCGAGACCACGGTGACACCCTTCGCTTTCAATGCCTCCACGGTTTCCAGGACGTCGATAGTGTTCCGGCCCAGGCGGTCGATGGCAGCGACGACAACGGTGTCCCCCTTCCTGGCGTAGCTGAACAGTGCCGCGAACCCCTTCCGGTCCATCGCCTTGGTCGTGCCGCTGGTGGCTTCGTCGGTGAACCAGCCGTCCTCAGATACGTTGAAGCGGTGGCCGATGGCGTGGCGCTGTGCCTCGATGGACTGGCCGTCGGTGCTGACGCGGGTGTAGGCGATGATAGCGGTCATGGTTGGGGCTTCCTGGTCCACAATGTAGGTTCAAAAAGCTATCGGGTAGCTCAGATAAAGTCAACACTTGTGAGCTACCCTGCACCCCCCATTCCTTTGTGGGCATACCCGGCGTCCCATGGTGGGTCACAAGGTGTACTTAATGAGCTAGGTGGGCCGTGGCCTGAGCTAGGCCATGAGGGCATTGAGTGCGCAATTGCGAATGGGCTCGTGGCCGCGATAGCTGGAGGCGTCAGCCGACCGAGCCCCCGTCCCTGCTTGCGGTGTGATGCTCCGTCGGCTCAACGACCAAGGGCGGGGTACGGGGGGAACGGCGCTGGTGCCCATACTTACTATCGGCTCTCAAATTTTTGTCCCGCGAATAGCCCGACTAAACGCCGAAGTGGGGGCGGGAATGCTCGTACATGCTGGGGATGCCGAGCTTCTCGAAGAAAGCATCTGCAAATGCAACCGCGCTTGCTACTGCCCACGTAGCACAACCCGCCCCCAGCACCTTGTCCGGGTAAAAGGGGTTGCCCTCACTAGTCAACTTATTAAGCTCAAACTTTCCCCGGAGCTTCTTCTCGAAGTCGTGCTCAGTCCCTTGAGCCTCGTCGCCAATACCAAAGTTGAAGACGGTTTCAGGCTCATAGTGAATCAGCGCATTTCGAAGCTCGACCAGCAGCTTCACGTCCTGATAGGGGCTAGCTCCCCTCGATAAACCTGGCTTCGCATTCAACTCAAGCGCCAGCTCAAACTTCTCAAGCATTGTGGACCGTTTGAGTGGGGAGTTTCCCCATAGAGCCCCCATTACCTTATGACTCGGTACACCTTGGAGCCAGCCTGGGTCGAAGCCCTCACGGCAATCTGCCCATAGCTCGTTGATTACAGCCTCTAAAAACGCGACTGACAGCATAGTGCTGGTGACGACACATGCCTTGTGCTCACGGAAGCCTTCACTCGCTGAAGGGTCTCCAAGCGTCAAGACGGACTCAAGCGCGGTTGCACGCTGGGAGAAGAGTGCCGCCGCAGATAGGTGGGATGTGGACAGGTAGTGCCTAGATGAAGCGCTGCACGAGATCGTGATGGGCATGGCCGTCTCCTTGCTCTGAAACGTCGATAACAATGGCGCTACACCATGCCAGCAATGCCTGGTCTTGGGTACACTTCGTGCCTTACGACCTCCTTTGAGGGCGCGTTCTAAGTGGGTTTACAGGTTTCTCCCAGTGTCGGCGGTTCGACTCCATTCCATAGCTGTAGACAGTTGTCTTTCACATTGGCGGGCTGGGACGATGCCTGTTTGTCTGCCTATGGTCTTTTAAGTGGTGCCAGTATCGGTGGAGTCGTTGAAACAGGCAGCGGATTCTATGCGGCTCCATTACCGTAGTATCGGAGCTGTGCTTATCGGGATATGCCCTTACGAATAAGTACACCGGTGGCCTGGTCTGTTGAGGTCTCTTGGATGGAATTGAGCGTTTGCCAGTGAGGGAGTTTGAAGCATCACCTGGGGGGAGGGGGATTGTCTATACGCTTCTCTTTACAAGGCGGCTCAGATTTTTAATCCAGAAATAGCCGCCAGTCAATTGGGGCACCACGTCTCTACTGACACCAGGCAGCACTGCCACATCAGAAAATGGTGGTCGAGTGAGCATAAGAGCGTAAAGCTGTTTTGAGACTCGCATCTCTGGCCCCTGTAGCCCCATGCAATTTGGATCTAGGAAATAGGAGCGAATGCGGGCATAGTAGCCAAGAGCCATCACGCTGATGGTCGTGCTTGAATGGACCCGAACTACATCAAAAGGACCTCTTTATGCAAACACTCGCCACATACTTACTTGAACGCACAGTGGTTTCAAGTGAAGCTAAAGAAGATACTCTAAGTTCTGTAAATCAGCTAATAAATAGGTGGTTAAAAGGTAAGGGTGTTGCCAGTCCCGAGCAGTCCGATGGAGTATTCTACTCTTTAAACTCAGAAACTGCAGGTAATTACAGGCGAGAAATCATTGAGCTGGATGGTGACTATCTCATAAAATTGAGTCTTGAAGAGTCTCCGCGGGATAATCAGATATTTACAACCACGATTTCTTTGGCGGCAATTGCGTCAAGGATTTATGTGTATTCGACTTTAAAGGCTACTACTAAGTCAAGTATCCTCTCCCCGCTTACTATCGATGCACGATGCCCTTCTATCGTGAGGGATATACTGCGTAGCAGTACCGAGTGGAGGATAGGCGAATATCTTGTTCCTGCTGGGGAGAGAGTGCTATGTCGTGGAGAGGATGAAGGATTAGAGTTGGCGAGAGTTATTACTTCCGATGATAGGATTTTCCCTTTGGTTGTTGTTTCGGACTACGATGGAGACCAAATTTGGTCAGGTTTAAGCAAGAAAATTGCTCATGATCTAGCTGGGCTCGCGCACGTCTATGAGGTGGATGACCAATCATCGTGGGCTTTAACCGATGTATTAGGGAAAAAGAACTCATGCTATAGCGGGGCTGTACGGCTGTATTGGCCCACCAAGGCTAAGATTTCGGGAACTAATTGGACGCCGTATGCGCTTCTGTCGGGTGATCCGGATGAAGTTGAATCCAGATTCCGGCGCCAACTTAGGCGTCGTATTATGTCAGTCTCAACAATGACCCTCCTTCCACCCAAGGAAACTGTAGAGATTCAGAGTGCGTGGTCTCGTCGGCGACTTAAAGAGCTTGAGGGTGAGCTCGCGAATTCTAAAGAACTGTACGAGCTTGCACTCACTTATCTAAGTGATGCCGATACACTGAGAGAAGAAAACGCCAAGCTGCAGAACGAGCTGTCGTCGGCGGTCAATCGCGCTGAAAACGCTGAAGCAATGTATGAATCATTTATCGCGCAGTTTCAAGGGGAACCTCCCATTGCTAACGGAGAGGAAGCGGACATTCAGGTCGGTGATGCCGTAAATGGTGACCCCGTAGTCGGTGAGGTCAGGTATTACAAGAAAGTTCGTAATACGCCCTCTTATGATGTGCTTGCTAGAGTTGCTGATTGCGGGCATAGCAGCTGGCAACCTGGTAACAAAGCGGAAAAGGCCAAGAAGGGCGTTGAGCGCCTGGAGGGCCGCAATACCTGGGATACAATTCAACATTGCGGTACATGCAGTGGAGGAGGCATGTGGCGGGTGAAGTGGTAGCTTTGCCTGGCTAGTTTTAGTCTAGAGGATTATAGCCTCAGGCGGATGGTGCGGGTCGTTAACACAAATGCGTTCAGGCTCATGAGTGCTGGGCTTGAACGCTTGCTGGCTTAAGTGCCAGTCGCTTCGATTGGCATATGTGGCGAATGGATTACTCGTTTTTCTTGTGTGCTTTGTTATAGAGGTTTGTGCGGATTTATTCATAAGGTGAAGTGCTGTTTTTGGTCTTCTATTCTGTTGGTTGTGATTCTAGATAGTCTGCAGCGCGTCTTAGATTTTGGATGCTGTCTTTGAATAGGCCGAGTCCTTGATTGCATTTGTTGCACAGCAGTCCTCGGATCTTTCCCGTGTCATGGCAGTGATCTACGACCAATCCATCAATTGCGGTTTTATAAATGATATGCCCGTCTTGCTTGCATATTTTACAGACTCCACCTTGTGCGTTTTTCATGTCGAGATACGTGGAGTACGACATGTCATATTTTTCCCGGTATAGCCTATTTCTGCTCTTGCACTGCTTTGTGCAGTAAGTTTGTGGTGGTGCGTGTGGTAAAAACTTTTCTCCACACCCTTTGCATTCCTTGGCTCCGAAGCATTTTCCATAAATTATGCTTGGGTTTCTTCTTGCTTCAATTTCGCATTCGTCAGAGCAGAAAGTTAACTGAGTCCACGAGGGTTTGAACTCATTTGTGCAGGAAGGTATTCCGCACTGTCTAGAGGCTTCTAGTGAAGCTGGAGATGCTCGGTTTGCGACTTTTCGTGTCTTTCTTTGTTCGAGTGACTTGCATTCTGTGGAGCAGTATTTCCTGTTGTGAGCTGGTGTAATAATTTTTTCTCCGCAACCTGCTCTCCAACAAACTATCTCATAGGGTCCTAGTTGGGTGCCTGTTGCTCTGCTTCGTGCTGATTGTCGATTCATGCAAGTGTCTGAGCAATAGTTACTTGTTTTTCTCCTTGGGGTGAAAATAGCGCTACATCCAATAGCACGGCAAACTCTATCAGTTAGTGGGGCCGTTCTTGGCTTTCTGCGGGCTTCTGACTCGCGTCGTTGGCATGATAAGGAACAAAATTTTCTATTATTTCCTCTGCCATGTGTCTCGATTCTGAAAGTTTCATTGCATGGCGGGTAATGACAGGTTTTTATCATGAGGTGCGCTCGATTTGGCCTGATTATTTTTTAGCTCACTATTTTTCACTCTGCAATTTTTCGGAGGGCTTAAGGTTCTGGCGAGTCACGCATTGACTAGGTTGTCGCATCCATGACTGCATTGGTCGTTCGGGGAAGTGAACGACCGTAGAAGGGGGCCCCAGACCGATACAATAGCGCGGCTCGTCACATGGTGAGCCGTCGTGGTGGCCTCATCGGTCCCCCGCAACGATTACCCGTTAACCTGGTTAGGCCCGGAAGGGAGCAGCCATAGCGGTAACATCATGTGCTGGGGTGTGGCTGGCAGGTTGCTTCCACGGAGAATGGAAAACAACGCCATTGTGGTCGACCTCCATATCAGCGATGCAAGTCGATTTGTATCACCGCCCTGCCACCCTTTTGTACCACTTCGATGACAATGCTCCCGCCGTTACCGCTAGAGGTAGTACACCTTAGTGATGCAGGGAGCAGGTGATAAGTGTTCTGGCGTTCATAACTTGTCAGGCCAAATTTTGCGATGTTATAGATTCTCCAGCCCATAATGGTGTCTGACGGCCCTTAATTTTGCTAATGGAAATGAGCTAGCATCGGCTTCGCTCCCCTTCCATGGAAGTAGGAGGCTGGTTTTGAGTTGGAATACCTATTTTGAATAGCTTGTGGATGGGGCATATGGAAAGAATCAATGAGGCGTTTATTCGTACGATGGATGATAAGCTGATAGATGAGGATGTGTATCTTCATCAGCGGCCATTCCGCATTGTTGCGGAGTGGATGACGCAGCACGGTCTGGAGGGGGACTTTCTCGATGAGCGTATATGGGGCCCGCTTATGGAGGATTATAGAAAACTATACCCTACCGGTGATTTTTCTATTCCCGCGCTTCTAAAAGCGGGAGTGGCGATGAGGGATAGGTTTTATCCTGTCAGGGTTAATGTTGGACTTGGAACTTACAGCATCCAGCCGTTTGATATGATAGAGGTTTCAAGGCCCGAACTTGAGCGTATTTTCAAAAACTACCCAGACATAGGGTGGGCGGCACTCTATGGTGTGTGCGACCTTTGGGATTTTGCTTATGGTGTCGATGACCTACGACTCCATGATACTCCGGCAGTTCAACAGCTCAAAAATGCACAGTCAGCCATAGCATCAACTGCTAGCATTCTATCTCAAACCTTAGATACTGATTCTGCTGTCCAGACCTGCTGCCTAGCTGCAGAGCTATCGTTGAAAGGTGTGCTGTTACATTTGGGGGTAGATGCGGTTATTGTTAGGAATTACGGACACAATTTGCGGAGAATTGCGGAGAAGCTTTCGCAACTTAGGCCAAACGCCAATGACATCCGGTTGTTAGAGGCATGCGAGAATTTCCCCAACTATGTGAATAGTCGCTACTCAGCGCACGGGCTAACTAAAGTTCAGCTGCTGGCTTTGGCTATGCGTGCTCAATTCGTAGCGGCTGAGGCTGTACGTAGAATTTCAGAAAGAAATCTAGCTGGGCAAGTGGAGGCTGGCGAAGGCATGCCGCGTCCAGGATTTCAGATTATGTCCTGAATTTACTGGTCAAACGTCTTGCATTTTGCAGATTCAACCCGCTGAAACTATGTAGCCGAGCAGGCTGAGTCATTGACTCGACGTAGCGTCGCAGCCCCCAATGCCCACCTACCCGATGGTGAGGATGGTGGCGTATATGAGGGAGGAAGCTTTGGGGGTGGTTGTGCGTACCCAGAATGCGTACACTTGTAGGCGCAAGGCGTGCTTGAGTGCCTTGTACTTATTGGGGTTTACGATGGTGGATTATCTTCAAGGGTTCAAATCCCTTCTTCACCGCCACATTCCACAAGAAGCCCCCGCGCAGAAATGCCGGGGGCTTTTTGTTTGTTCGTCTTTGGGTTCGGGGCTGCTGTGCAGCCCGTCCTGTCCCGCCATGGGGCTGCCAGGCAGCCCCTGATCTCTCAGAAGCTGACCGAAGCCGACAGTCTCGCTGTGCGGGGCGCGCCCTGGAACAGGTAGTTGTCGCCCAGGTAGTTCCCCACATCCCGCCAGTAACGTTTGTCGAAGACGTTATCCACTGTCAGGCGCAGCACAGTGTCATAGCCGCCGATGCGAGTACGATAGCGGCTGCCGATATCGAACACCGTGTAGCCACCCACCTCCACGTTCCCCGCCTGGCTCGCATACTTGCTGGCGCTGTAGCGGGCGCCACCGAGCAGGGCCAGGCCCGGGACCGGCAGGCTGTAATCGGCCTGCAGCGCGGCGCGCAGACGCGGGACGTTGATCGCCTGGTGCCCTTCGTAGGCATCGGTGCCGCTGTTGTGCACCCGGGCGTGAATGGCCGCGGCGCTGGCCTGGATTTGCAGGCGCGAGGTCACCCAGCCGCTGGCGCCCAGTTCCAGGCCGGTGTTCTTCTGTTGGCCTTGCTGCACATAGGTGAAGCCGCCGTTGTCCGGGCGTGCGTATTGATAAGCCTGGCGGATCTGGAACAGCGCGGCGCTGAAGCTCATGCCCTGCCAGTCATGCTTGATGCCCAGCTCCGTCTGGTGCGACAGGGTGGGGGCGAGGATTTCAGTGGCATTGCTGGCAAACCAGGGCGCGGTACCACCGGCGGACAGGCCTTTTGAGTAGCTCGCGTAGAGCGTGGTGTCCGGCTGCGGCTTGTAGATGAGCGCGGCGTTGGGCAGCAGCTGGTATTGCTGGGTATGGCGACCGGCATCGCCGTTCTCGTCCCAGGTTTCTTCGTCCAGGCGCACTTCGCGGGCACCGATGATGGTTTGCCACTGTTCGTTGAAGGTGATCTTGTCGCTGACGAACAGGCCATACTGGCGGCTGTCCAGGCGGCGCTCGCTGGCGCCGATGGGTTTGTCCGAAGGATCTTGCGCTGGAGCACCGGTGTAAATGTTGCCGGTGCCGATCCGATCCATATAGCTCGGGCGCTGATCAAGCGTGCGACGCTGGGCACTGGAGCCGAGAGTCAATTCATGCCCAATGCCTAGTGCGTCGAAATGACCATTGAGCATTGCTTGGGCTTCATCGATGCGTCTAGTGTCGTCCGGGCTTCGGAAATCATAAATGTCGTAGTCGCCCTCGGGGCTGAAATGCGACAGCCCGCCATTTTCGCTGCCCCAGGCGAATGCACTGTAATCATCGATCACTACTTTGCTGCGCGAGGCGCTCAGGGTGCCGCTCCAGGCATCGCTGAAGCGGTACTCGAACCGCCCACCCACGTTCAGCGAGTCGTTCTGCACAGGCTTGGCCCAACGCTGATAGGCCAGATGGTCGTCAGGGTCCACGCCATGGGGCACTTCGGTACCGCCCAGCAGTTGATACCCTGGAACCGACAGTTGCTCGCGATGTTGGTACTCGGCATCGAGTTGCAAGATGGCATCGGGGTTGATCTGCCAGTCGAACGCCAGGGAGGCGAAATCGCGCTTGCCGTCGGCATGGTCGACGTAGGAGCGGATGTCTTCATGGGCCAGGTTGGCGCGCAGGCCAAACTGACGCTCGCTGCCGAACCAGCCCCCAAGGTCGGTGGCCAGGTAGCGCTCGCCTTGCTCGTTGGTCGCTACGCTGACGCTGCGCACGTCCTCGGGACGCTTGGTCACGTAGTTGATCAGGCCGCCAGGCGCCGACACACCGCTCTGCAAGCCCGACAACCCCTTGAGCAGTTCCACCTGCTGCTTGTTCTCCAGGGCCACATTCTGCTCGCCAGCGATGGTCTGCCCGTTGATGCGGTAGCTGCTGGCGGCGTTGAGCTCGAAGCCGCGCACGTTGAAGTTCTCGTAATAGCCGACCGGGGCGTAGCTTTCGCCGACCGAAGCATCGCTTTGCAGCACTTCGCTGAGCGTGCGGACCTGGCGATCATCCAGCAACTGACGACTGAACACGCTGACCGAGGCTGGTGTGTCGAGCAGCGGGCCCGGTTGCAAGCCGCCGACCTGGGCTTCGCGAGCCTGATAACCCTCATCGCCGTAAACCTCCGATACGCGCAGCGGCGCCAAGGTGACGCTGTCATCGGCCAGCCCCTGGGCGCTGTGCAGGGCAAGGCCCAGGCCAAGCAGGCTGAGAGGCAGGCGAGGGCGAAGCGGGGTCATGCAGGGCTCCTTGAAGCTGGGCGCGGGTCGCGGTGATACCGGGATGTCAGGCAGGGGGCGCCGCCGACGTTGCGTCGGGCGGGCAAAAGGGCGCCATGGTAGCAGGCACGAACGCCCCAGGCGCCAGCATTTCGCAGGCACCTGGGGACTGAAACGATTGGGGTGGAAAAAAGATTAGGAAGAGGAAGAGCGCTGCCGTTTGCGCCAGTTGTCGTCGATCTTCGACCAGGTCTTGCCGTCGGTAATGGCCATCAATTTGCGACCGTCCTTGAAGGTGGCCAGGAAGGTAGCCTCTTCATCCTTGCCGCCCAGCCAGAGCCCGGCGAGCAGGCCGACGGGCCCGGCCACCAAGGCACCGGCCACGCCCCAGCCGATGGCGCTGCCCAGGCTGCGACAGGGCTCGAGGCTGGCGAGCCTGAGGTCCTGGATGCGTGTGAGGGAAATCCGCTCGCCCGGGGATGGGCTGCGCGGGGTCTTGAGTGTGAGCGATCCATTGCGATACTCGCCTTCACCTTGCAAGAAATCGCCGGATTGCACCGTGAGTCTTGTCATTGTGTCGTCCTGTCCGGGAAAGGGCTTTGACCAGCGCCTACTGAGCGCTGTGGCGCTCGGCAAGTCAACGGGCAGGCGACGGAGGGTTGGTGGCGCATCGCCGCAGGATTTTTGCGGGTTAATCCCACGGGCAGATCATCTGCACCGGCCCTTTCGCGGGTAAACCCTTCCCCACAGGTTCGGCGGAGCCCTTGAGAGCCACGCGGTCCAGCGCTGTGGCGGTTCAGCGATGCCTTGCGGTTCGACGCGGGCGTTGTGGGAGCGGGTTCACCCGCGAAAGGTCAGACAGTCACGCCGCCTGCATGGCCAGCTTGCGCTTGCGCTCGGCCAGCGCCCATACCACCAGGGCCAGCGCGCCGATGACCAGTCCGGCCACGACGATCCCCATCCAGCCCTGGCGCTGGAACAACTGGGTGCCCAGCAGCGAGCCCAGCGCTCCACCGATGAAGTAGCAGGTGATATACCCGGCGTTAAGCCGTGTGCGGGCTTCGGGGCGCAAAGCGATCACCGCGTTCTGGTTGCTGACGTGTATCAACTGCACGGCAAGGTCCAGTACCAGCACCCCGATCAGCAAGGCCACCAGCGAATTCTGGGCAAAGCCCAGCGGCACCCACGAGAGCAGCAGGGCGACCAGCCCGACGGTGGTGCCCAGCGAGCCTTGGCCACGGTCGGCCAGGCGTCCGGCCCAATTGGCCGACAAGGCACCGGCCGCACCCGCTAGGCCGAACAGGCCGATCACAGCATCGGAATACTGGTAAGGCTCACGGGCCAGGAGGAAAGCCAGGGGTGTCCAGAACAAGGCAAACAGACTGAACGCCAGCAGGCCCAGCAGCGAACGCAGACGCAGCACCGGCTCTTCGACGAACAGGCGGAACACCGAACCGATCAGGGCTGGGTACTTGAGCCCCGCGTGGGAGTGGTGCTGCGGCAGGCTGCGATACAGGGCGATGGCGGTCACCGCCATCAATACCGCGGCCAGTACATAGATGCTGCGCCAGCCGCCGATCTCTGCCATGAACCCTGCGGCAGTGCGTGCCAGAAGAATGCCCAGCAGTAGCCCGCTCATCAGCGTGCCCACGGCGCGGCCGCGTTGCTCCGGGGCGCTGAGGGTGGCGGCCATGGGCACCAGCACCTGGGCCACTACCGAGAACAGGCCGGTCAGCGCCGTGCCGAGCAACAGCCAGGGCAGGCTCGGCGCGCAGGCACTGATCACCAGGCCCAAGGTGGCGATGGCGACCATGCAGACGATCAAACGGCGCTGTTCGAACAGATCGCCGAGCGGCGCCAGCAGCAACAGGCCAGCCCCGTAGCTGAGCTGGGCAGCGATGACGATGGTCCCGGCGCTGGCGGTGTCCAGGCCAAATTGTTCGGCGATGCTGTGCAGCAGCGGTTGGGCGTAGTAGTTACTGGCCACGGCCAGGCCGGTGGCGGTGGCCATCAGCAGGATCAAGGCGCGGCTCAGGGATGGGGTGTTCATGGCTGCTCTCGTTGCGGGCAATCGGAAGTGGATGCAAGTATCGGGAAGTGCGCGGCATGACGCCAATGTATAGTTTTCAACTTATCTATCTTGAAAACAGATCAATTCATGAACCTCAAGCAGCTCGAATATGCCTTGGCCGTGGCCGACACCGGCAGTTTCACTCGCGCCGCCGAGCGCTGCCATGTCGTGCAGTCGGCACTGAGCCATCAGGTGGCCCGGTTGGAGGCGCAACTGGGGGTGAGCCTGTTCGAGCGAAGTTCGCGGCGGGTGCGGCTCACGCCGGCCGGTGAAGCCTTCGTGCTCAGTGCTCGGCCGGCGGTGGAAGCGGCGCTGCGCATCCCCGAGGATGTCGCGGCGGCCTGCGGCCAGGTGCGAGGACGGTTGGCGATCGGTGAAATCAGTTCGCTCACGGCGCTCGATCTGGTCGATCTGTTGGCGGTGTTTCACCAGCGCTACCCAGACGTGGACATCCGCTGGTTGACCGCCAAGAGCGAATGGCTGGTAGCCGATGTCAACGAGCGGCGCCTGGATGTCGGCTTCATCGGCCTGTGGCAGGGCGAGACGCTGCAGGGCGTACAGCATCGTTTGTTGGCCCGTGAGGCCTTGGTGGCGGTGCTGCATCCGGACCATCCTCTGGCAAATCGTGGGCAACTGGCCCTGGCGGAACTCTCGGACCAGGTGTTGGTGGACTTTCCCGAGGGGACCGGTGCGCGCCGGCAGACCGATGAGGCGTTCCTGGCCGCGGGTGTGCAGCGTCGGGTGCAGTTCGAGATCGGTCATATCCGCCTGGTGGAAAAATTCGTCCAGCGCGGCATGGCCGTGGGTTTGGTTCCCGAGCGTATCGCCCAGGGTTTCCAAGGCGTGGCCATGACCTACCTGGATGATGCGCCTGTGCGTCACCTGTACGCGGTGTGGTCGAGCAGCCCGACGCCAGCGGCGCGAGCGTTTCTCGAGTTGCTCCAGGCGCATCTGCAGCCACATTGAGATGTCGCCACTCTATTCGCAGGTAAACCCGCGAAGAGATGACACTCAGGCGGCAAAGCCGCCGTCGGCCGTCAGGCTTGCGCCGGTGATATAACCGGCTTCAGGCCCTGCCAGGTAGGCCACGAAGCTGGCAATTTCATCGACCTTCCCATAACGCCCGATGGCCATCAGCGGGATCAGGCTGTCGGCGAACTCGCCCGATGCCGGGTTCATGTCGGTATCCACCGGCCCGGGCTGCACATTGTTCACGGTGATGCCCTGTGGGCCCAGGTCGCGAGCCATGCCTCGGGTCAGGCCGACCAGTGCCGACTTGCTCATGGCATAGGGCGCGCCGCCTGCGAACGGCATGCGCTCGGCGTTGGTGCTGCCGATGTTGATGATCCGTCCGCCCTGGCCCATATGACGCGCCGCGGCCTGGCTAGCGACGAACACGCTGCGCACGTTGATGGCCAGCATACGGTCGAACTCAGCGAGGTCGAACTCGGTCACCGGCGCCACGGCGAGCACGCCGGCGTTGTTCACCAGGATGTCGAGACGGCCGAAGGCTTCGACGGTAGCCTGCACAGCCTGCTGCACGGCGGCGGCATCGGCGCTGTCGGCGCGCAGGGCCAGGGCCTGGCCACCTTCGGCG
Source organism: Pseudomonas sp. PKS (assembly GCF_051913525.1). Classification (NCBI taxonomy): domain Bacteria; kingdom Pseudomonadati; phylum Pseudomonadota; class Gammaproteobacteria; order Pseudomonadales; family Pseudomonadaceae; genus Pseudomonas; species Pseudomonas sp. PKS. The sequence continues at coordinate 173,159 of NZ_JBEGDO010000009.1, forward strand.
TTGATGTCGGCAGCCAATGTAGCGGCGGTATCGGTGGCGCTGACATAAGTGAAGGCGACCTTGGCGCCTTCCTTGGCCAGGCGGCGGACGATCGCCGCGCCGATACCGCGAGAACCGCCCTGGACCAGGGCCACCTTGCCGTTGAGGTTGAATGCGTTGGACATGCTGATCTCCTGCTTCTAAGCAAGGCCCGATGCCTTGGATGGACGCAGTATCGACCCTGGATTACCTGCTGATAAGATGGCAATCGCGATTAGCAGAGTAAACCTTGGGTTGATAATCATGGCCATGGAATCGTTCAGCACGCTGGAGTGCTTCATTCGCAGTGCCGAGGTGGGCAGTTTCGCCGAGGCGGCCCGACGCCTGTCCCTGACCCCGGCGGCCGTCGGCAAGAACGTCGCCCAACTGGAAGCACGATTGGGGGTACGGCTGTTCCAGCGCAGCACGCGCAAGCTCACCCTGACCGAAGCGGGGCAGCGGTTTCTGGGCGAGGTCAGCGACAGCTTCCGCACCATCCAGTACGCCATGGCCAACCTGGCCAGCGCCGAAGGCCAGCCGGCCGGGGCGTTGCGGGTGAGCATGGGCACGGTGTTCGGGCGCCTGTACGTATTGCCATTGCTGGGGGAGTTTTTGCAGCGATACCCGGCGATCATCCCGGATTGGCACTTCGACAACCGCCAGGTCGATCTCATCGGCCAGGGTTTCGATGCCGCCATTGGCGGCGGCTTCGAGCTGCCGCCGGGCGTGGTGGCGCGTAAGCTCACACCTGCGCATCGGGTGCTGGTGGCGGCACCTGACTACTTGCAACGCCACGGGCCGATCGAGGCACCTGAGGCCTTGCCGCGCCATGCCGGTATTCTCATCCGTTCGCCCCAGACTGGCCGCGTGCGTTCCTGGCCGCTGACCAGCCGCTGGCAGGAGCAGCGGCCGTTACAACTGCACCAGGCGATGACCATGAGCGATTCGGACGCCGCCTGTGTGGTGGCCGAGCAGGGATTGGGCATTGCCCTGGTCAGCCTGCCGTTCGCAGTGCCCTATCTGGTGGCCGGGCGTTTGCGCAGAGTGCTGCCGGACTGGTACGTCGACGATGGGCATATCAGCTTGTACTACGCCGAGCACAAGCTGTTGCCGGGCAAGACCCGGGCGTTCATCGATTTTGTGGTGCAGCGGTTTGCCGAACAGGGGTTGGCGAGGCGGTTCAATGCGCTGGAAGCGCTGTAGATTTGTGGGCTTACCGTCCCCTGAAGGCGTGGGTTCACCCGCGAATGGGCCCGCTCAGATCACCTCGACGACTACCTGAACGTGAGCCACACCGGCCACCACCAGGCTCACTTCGTCATCGACCTTCTTGCCCAGCAACTGCTGCCCCAAGGGCGAGCGCGGGGTGATGACCGTGACCTGTTCATCCCCGGCATCGATCTTGAGTCCGGCGGCTTCCGGACCTAGGAACAGCAGGCGCTGGTCACCGCTTTCGTCTTCCAGGGTGACAAGGTTGCTGATCTGGATACCGCGCGTCGGATCATAGTCGCGTAGCAGCAACTGCTGGTACGCCAGCAGCGACTGGCGGATCTCGGCCGAGCGTCGTGCCTGGCCGGTGGCGAGGTACGAAGCCTCGAGACTCAGGGTGTCGTATTTGTTCTCGGCGATGTTCTCCTCGGCAGTGGCAGCTTCGTAGGCGGTCTGGGCCGCGCGACGGAGCACGTCCTCATCGCGTGCGAGGGTCTCGACGATACGGGCGAGCAGGGCGGTTTTGTCCATGGTCAGTAGCAGAATTCCAGTACGTTGGCCTGGCTCTTGTCGGTGGGGGCGGTGCGGTTCTGCTGCAGCCAGAACTGACACTTGGGGTTGTTCAGGTTGCGCGGATTGCCCTGTGCGGCATCGACGGCCTGGCGGGCCTGCTGCTCCTGCAGGATCACCTTGTAGCGCTCGAACATCTCGGCCTGGGCATCGGCGGGCTGGGCTGGCGCTGGCGCAGCGGGATAGAGGGCCGGTGCAACGGTCTGGGCCACCGGTTGCACCTGCTGCGGCCACCACCGCCAGGCCAGCCACAGGCTCAGGGCGATGGCCACGGCACCGAGCCATAGGCCAAAGGCCACGCAGAGGATCAACTGCGCAGGCTTGAGGGTAATCTTCAGTTCGCGGTGACGGGGCATGAGGGCCTCCTGGCAGGCAGTTCTTGGCCTGCATTGTCGCATGGCGGCGGTCGATATTTTCAGCTTCGCGCTTTCGTCTGCGACAATTTATCCGCAGAATCCGCGGTTTTTCCGCGCGGTGAGGGGAGTGGGCATGAAAGCCACCTGGGACATCTTCTGCACGGTCGTGGATAACTACGGCGACATCGGCGTGACCTGGCGCCTGGCCCGGCAACTGGTGGCCGAACAGGGCCTGGCCGTACGCCTGTGGGTGGATGATCTAACCGCGTTCGTGCGCTTGTGTCCGCAAGCCGATGCCGGCGTCTCGCAGCAATGGCAGGCGGGTGTCGACGTGCGGCACTGGCCGGCCCAGTGGCAGCCGGTGGAGCCCGCCGATGTGGTGATCGGCGCTTTTGGCTGCCGGCTGCCTGCGGACTACGTCGAGGCCCTGCGGCTGCGCTCCCGGCCTGCATTGTGGCTGAACCTTGAATACCTCAGCGCCGAAGACTGGGTGGAGGGCTGCCACGGGTTGCCCTCGCCACAGGCCAATGGCCTGCGTACGGTGTTTTTCTTCCCAGGCTTCACCGACAAGACTGGCGGCTTGCTGCGCGAGGGGGCGCTGCTGGCCCGGCGCGAGGCCTTCGAGGCGGATCCGACGGCACGCCGGGCGTTTCTCCAGCGCCTTGGCGTGCAGGTGGAGGAGGGCGCGCGGTTGATCTCGCTGTTCGCCTACGAGAACGCGCAACTCGGGAACTGGCTCGAGGCTCTGGCCGAGGATGCTCAGCCCAGCCACCTGCTGGTGCCAGAGGGGCGCATCCTGGCCGATGTGCGTCGCTGGCTCGACGCGCCGACCCTAGGCGTTGGCGATGTACGGCGCAGAGGCGCGTTGACCGTGCAGATCCTGCCTTTCGTCAGCCAGGACGACTACGACCGGTTGCTTTGGGCTTGCGACTTCAATGCCGTGCGTGGCGAAGATTCGTTTGTGCGCGCCCAGTGGGCCGGCCAGCCGCTGCTATGGCATATCTATGTCCAGGAAGAGAACGCCCATTGGGAAAAGCTCGAGGCTTTTCTCGCACTTTATCGCCAGGGCCTATCAGAAAAAGCAGGGAATGCGCTGGTCGATCTCTGGCGTGCCTGGAACAAGGATCAGGACATGGGGGCTGCCTGGCGCGGGGCGCTTGGGCACTGGCCGGAGCTCGTGGCCCATGCCCGCCAATGGAGCACCGCACAGGCCGCTCGGCCGGACCTTGCCACGACGCTGGTACAGTTTTACCGAAATTGGCTATGATACGCGGCCTCGATTTTTATAAATCCATCCAGATTCGGATACTTCGTAATGAAAACTGGTAAAGAACTGAAACCCGGTACCGTACTGCGGATCGACAACGACCCGTGGCTGGTACAGAAAGCTGAATTCACCAAGTCCGGTCGCAACAGCGCGATCATGAAGACCAAGCTGAAGAACCTGCTGACCGGCTACAAGACTGAAACCGTCTACTTCGCCGACGACAAGCTGGACGACGTGATCCTCGATCGCAAGGAAGTCACCCTGTCCTTCATCAGCGGTGATGCCTACACCTTCATGGACACCACCGACTACACCATGTACGAACTGAACGCCGAAGACATCGACGCCGTTCTGCCGTACATCGAAGAAGGCATGCAGGACGTCTGCGCCCTGACCATGTACGAAGAGAAAGTCGTATCGGTCGAACTGCCGACCACCATCAGCCGTCAGGTCACCTACACCGAGAACGCCGCGCGTGGCGACACCTCGGGCAAGGTCATGAAGCCGGCCAAACTGGCCAACGGCACCGAAATTCAGGTTGCCGACTTCATCGAGATCGACGAGTGGATCGACATCGACACTCGCGACGGCAGCTTCAAGGGCCGTTCCAAGAAGTAATCCTTCTTGCGATCGCAAAAAACCCGGCCTCGGCCGGGTTTTTTTATGCCACTGCAAAGTCTTCATGTCATGCCTGGCAATGCCTTCTACTCGCGAAAAGGCTCAGACGGTCACATGCAGCCTGACATCCACATTGTTGCGGGTGGCGTTGGAGTAAGGGCACACGTGGTGCGCTTTTTCGACCAGTTCCTCGGCCTCGGCCTGGGCCAGACCCGGCAGGTTGATGTGCAGGTCGATGTCCAGACCGAACCCGCCAGGGATCTGGCCGATGCCGACCTTGGCCGTGATCGAGCTGTCTGCCGGCAGTTGTTTCTTGGCTTGTCCTGCGACGAACTTCAAGGCGCCGATGAAGCAGGCCGAGTAGCCGGCGGCGAACATCTGCTCAGGGTTGGTGCCTTCACCGCCTGCGCCGCCCAATTCCTTGGGGGTGCTCAGTTTGACTTCGAGCTTGCCGTCGCTGGAGCGGGATTTGCCATCGCGACCGCCGGTGGAGGTTGCTTCAGCGATGTACAGGGGAGTGACCTTTTGCATCTTGAGCCTCGCTTGTGTGCTGTGCGCCATGGCGCTGGGTGGGTACGGGGTTTAAGTTAGCGTTCAATTATTTTGCGCGCAAGATAAATTTGCCGCCGCTCATCGGAACGGTCCTACCAGCATAGCCCTCAGAGGTTTTTTTGCAGGCTGGCGCGCAGCTCCAGCAGGTCGGCCTGCAGTTGTTGCAGGCGTTCGACGCTACGCCCGCTGGCCTGCAGGATGCACGGAGGCACGCGCTTGGCCTCGTTCTGAAGGGCGCGGCCCTTGTCGGTCAGTTCTACCAGTACCACCCGTTCATCCTCGCGGCTGCGGGTCCGCTTGAGCAGGCCTTCGCTTTCCAGGCGTTTGAGCAAGGGTGTAAGAGAGCCGGGATCGGTGAGCAGGCGTTGGCTGATCTCGCCGACCGTCAGGCCGTCCTGCTCCCAGAGCACGAGCATGGCCAGGTACTGCGGATAGGTCAGACCCAAGGCTTGCAACAGGGGCTTGTAGACCTTGGTCATCAGCAACGAGGTGGAATGCAGGGCGAAGCAGACCTGGTTATCCAGCAGCAGCTCGTTGCAGGGGGCGGTGGTGGTGGCGTTCATGCAGGTCCTTCAATGAGTTCAGGTGAAAATCTAGCACGCTGATGGTTAGCGCGCTTACTACCCGCGCAGTTCGCTGCGCAGGGCCAAGTCCCAGGGTGGTATCGGGCTGAATCGGCTCTTGAGGAATTCGAGCAGCAAGCGACTGCGAGAGTTCGTTTCATGTGCCAGGCGCATTGCATAGATGCCGCTGCTTTCTGCTGGAGGCAGGCCGTTGTCGCAGAACAACGGCACCAGTTCCCCCCGCAGCAGGTAGTCGCTGATCAACCACGTGGGCAGGTGCGCGATGCCGAGCCCGGCCAAGGCACCGAACAGCAGGGTTTCGGCATTGTTGGCCGCCATGCGCATGCGTGCGGGGCGATACAGGCGTGCCTGGCCATCCACCGTGAAGCGCCAGGCGAAGGGGGGCGCCAGCCCGTCCCAGTCCAGGCCGTGGTGATCCGGCAACTCGCTGGGGCAGGCCGGTACACCGCGGCTGGCCAGGTAGGCGGGGCTGGCGCAGGCAATGCGCACCATGTACGCCAGGGGCGTCGCCACCAGGCGGGTATCGGCCAGGGGGCCTGCACGCAGCACTAGGTCGACCTCTCCCAGGTGGCTGCCGTGCAGGTCGACGAAGCTGTCGATCAAGCGCAGTTGCACATCCAGGCCCGGGTAGGCCGCCAGGAAATCGGCAATCGCCGGGGCCAGGTGGCGGCGCCCGAAGGCAGCCGGGGCATCGACGCGGATCAGGCCTTCCGGCGCGCTGCTCAAGGACACCGCTTCGGCCCGCGCCAGGCGCAGCTCCTCGATGATGCGCCTGGCACGTTCGGCGAAAGCCTTGCCGGCTGGCGTGGCTCGAACGGCGTGGGTGCTACGGTCGAACAGACGGCTGCCCACCGCCTGTTCGAGATTGTCGATGCGCCGCGCCACGGCCGAAGGCGTCAGCGGGTGGCGTCGAGCGGCGGCGGAAAAACTGCCGGTTTCCAGTACATCGAGGAACAGGCTCAGTTGTTCGGTGAGAATATCGGGGCTCATGGTGACTCTGCTTGTGCGAATGACGCAAAGCCATTGTGCGCTGCTGTGCGTTTCCCCGCCAGGCATCAATCGCTAGCATGCAGACATCGTTGAATGTGGATGAGGCCCTGATGATCGAGTGGTTGATGAACATAGCGCTGGGCGCGGCTCTGGGTACCCTGGGCGGTCTGTTCGGCATTGGCGGCGGTCTGATCGCCATTCCGGCCCTTGGGGTGCTGTTCGGCCTCGACCAGCAGTTGGCGCAGGGCACGGCCTTGGTCATGGTGGTGCCGAACGTGTTGCTGGCGCTGTGGCGCTATCACCAGCGCAACCGCATCGAACTGCGCCACGCGCTGCCGTTGGCGGCGTGCAGCTTTTTGTTCGCGTGGCTCGGTTCGATCTGGGCGGTGGGCATCGACGCCCATTCCATGCGCCTGGGCTTCGTGGGCTTTCTGATAGCGTTGGCGGTGTGGAATGTGGCGCGGATGTTCCTGCCGGTCGCCCCGCCGAGCACCGAGCTGCGCTACCCCTGGCCATGGCTGGGCGTGCTGGGCAGTTTTGCCGGTGCCATGGGCGGGTTGTTCGGTGTGGGCGGAGCGGTGGTGGCCACGCCGATCCTGACCAGCGTATTCGGCACCACGCAAGTTGTGGCGCAAGGGTTGTCCCTGGCCTTGGCCGCGCCCAGCACACTGGTGACACTGGTCACTTACGGCGTGCACGGCAGTGTCGACTGGCACGCGGGTATCGCGCTGGCCATCGGGGGCCTGCTCAGCATCAGCTGGGGGGTGAAGCTTGCCCACGCGCTCCCGGAAAAAGTACTGCGTACGCTGTTCTGTGCCTTCCTGGTGGTCTGTGCGGTGATGCTGGCGTACGAGCTGTAGTTGCCGGCCTTACTTGAATCCTTCCACGATGTAATCGGCCATGCAGTCGGTGATGGGCGACTGATGCTGGGTGTTTCGCAGCAGCATCACGTTGGCCAGGGGCAGTTGCGGCAGACCTTCCTGCTCGCCGAGGGTGCGCAGGTTGCCGCTGATCAGGCTCTGCAGTTGCGCTGTCACCGCCAAGCCAGCGGTGACGATGGCGAAGATCGCCGCGAGGCTGGGGCTTGTGTAGGCGATGCGGTAGTCGATGCCTTGGCTCTCCAGGGCATTGCAGGTCCAGGCGCGGCAGAAGCAATCGGTGTTGAACAAGGCCAGAGGCATGGGCCGTTGCTCCTGCGGGCAAAAGCCTTGGGCCGCGGCCCAGACCAGCCGCTCCTGGCGCAGCAACTGGCCAATCTCGTTGCCGGGCTCGCGGGTGACGATGGTCAGGTCCAGATCCTGGCGCAGCATCAGTTGCTTGGACGAGTCGCAGTGCACCTCCACCTGGATCAGCGGATACGCCTGGGCGAAGCTTGAAAGAATCGTAGGCAAAAAGCGCATGGCATAGTCGTCCGGCGTGCCGATGCGCACCACGCCGACCATGTGCGGCATGCGCAGGGTGTTGAACACCTCGCCCTGCAGCTTGAGGATACGCCGGGCATAGCCGAGCAAGACCTGGCCTTCGGCGGTCAGGCGAACTTGGCGACCGTCGCGCTCGAACAGCTGGCGCTGGAGGATGTCTTCTTCCAGGCGTTTCATCTGCATGCTCACCGCCGACTGGGTGCGGTTGACCACCTCGCCGGCGCGGGTGAAACCGCCTTGTTCGGCGATCGCAACGAAGGTGCGCAGGACATCCGAATCCAGGTTCTGGTACTGGGACATTGCATCAATCTCCGAGATGCATGGCATCAGAAACATTCGTTGGATTGATCTTAGGCCTGGCGTGAGACTGAAGCCATCTTCACGGAGGGCTTCAAGATGAAAGGTCAGATCACTTCCCTGTACGTCAAACCTGCCTTTTCGTTCACCCATCTGGGAGAGGCCGCACTGACGCGGATCCTTCGCTGGTACCAGCTGTACCGTCAGCGCCGCGAGCTGCTGAGCCTGAGCGATGCGACCTTGCATGACCTGGGGTTGAGCCGGGCGGATATCCAGCAGGAGGCCGAGCGGCCGTTCTGGGATGACCCCCTGCGCAAATGATCGGTGGTGGTTTATTCGCGGGTAAACCCGCCCCCCAAAGGTTCAACGCTAAGCCCGCTCCTGCAGGGGCACTGCCAACCTGTGGGAGCGGGTTTACCCGCGAAGCCGCAACGCGATGCGCGCTTAGCGACGCACTTGCTTGAGCGTTTCGGCAATCAGGAAGGCCAGCTCCAACGACTGGTCAGCGTTGAGCCGTGGATCGCAATGGGTGTGGTAGCGGTCCGACAAGCCATCCTCAGTGATCGGGCGCGCTCCGCCGATGCATTCGGTGACGTTCTGCCCGGTCATCTCGATGTGGATACCGCCAGCATACGAGCCTTCGGCCTGGTGCACCTGGAAGAACTGGCGCACCTCATCGAGAATCTGCGCGAAATCCCGCGTCTTGTAGCCGCTGCTGGCCTTGATGGTATTGCCGTGCATCGGGTCGGAGCTCCACAGCACCTTGCGACCTTCGCGCTCGACGGTGCGAATCAGCCCGGGCAGGTGATCGCCCACCTTGCCGGCGCCCATGCGCACGATCAGGTTCAGGCGGCCGGGGGCGTTGGCCGGGTTGAGGGTGTCGATCAGGCGGATCAGTTCCTCAGGGTTCATGCTCGGGCCGACCTTGACCCCGATCGGGTTGTGCACCCCGCGCAGGAACTCCACATGCGCGCCATCCAGTTGCCGGGTACGGTCGCCGATCCACAGCATGTGCGCCGAGCAGTCGTAGTAGTCTCCGGTCAGGCTGTCGCTGCGCACGAAGGCTTCCTCGTAGTTGAGCAGCAAGGCTTCGTGGGCGGTGAAGAAGCTGGTTTCGCGCAGTTGCGGCGCGCTGTCCAGGCCGCAGGCGCGCATGAAGGCCAGGGTCTCGTCGATCCGTCCGGCCAGTTGGTGGTATTTCTCCGACAGCGCCGAGTTGGCGATGAAATCCAGATTCCATTTGTGCACTTGGTGCAGGTCGGCAAAGCCGCCTTGGGCGAATGCGCGCAGTAGGTTCAGGCTGGCGGTGGCCTGGTGGTAGGCCTGCAGCAGGCGCTCGGGGTCCGGGACGCGGCTCTGCTCGTCGAAACCGATGCCGTTGACGATGTCGCCCCGGTAGGCCGGCAGCGTCACCTGGCCGATGGTCTCGTCGCCTGCGGAGCGCGGCTTGGCGAATTGCCCGGCCATGCGCCCGACCTTCACCACCGGGCAGCCGGCGGCGAAGGTCATGACGATCGCCATCTGCAGCAATACCTTGAAGGTGTCACGGATCTTGGCTGCCGAGAACTCGGCGAAGCTTTCGGCGCAGTCGCCACCCTGAAGCAGAAATGCCCGGCCCTCAGTCACCTCGGCGAACTGCCGGCGAAGCTCCCGGGCCTCACCAGCGAACACCAGGGGCGGGTAGCTGGCCAGGGTCTGCTCGACCTTGAGCAGGTGCGCAGCGTCGGGGTAGGTCGGTTGCTGCTGGATCGGCAGGGCGCGCCAGCTATCGGGACTCCAGGGTCGGTTCATCACAGGCTCGGTGTTGTCGGCTATAGGCATGATGGCCATGGTATCAGTTGGCGACGCGCTTGTTGCACCGGGGGCATTGGCGGACAATGTCGGCTTTTGCGCGCACAGGTGTCGGTCATGGGGACGGAGCGGGAAGAGCGGTTGTTGGCCCGGGTCGAGGACGCCTTTGGGGTCATCAGCGTCTATGAGGTGGAGGATTACCGCTTCCTGGAGTTTGGCGATGCCATCGAGCAAAGCTGCACGTTTACCGCCGACCCCAGCTGGCTGGAGTACGACTACACCCGCGCCATGCTGGTGGGCGCACTGTGCCATGAACAGCCCGAGAGCGCGTTGTTCCTAGGCTTGGGGGCCGGCACCTTGACCCAGGCGTGTTTGAAGTTCCTGCCCCTGGACGATGTCGAAGCCATCGAGCTGCGGCCGGATGTGCCGCGTCTGGCCATGGAGTACATGGGCCTTGACGATGATCCACGGCTGTATGTGCGGGTCGGTGATGCCCTGGAACTGCTGCCGACCGCCGAAAAGGCCGACCTGCTGTTCGTCGACCTGTATACCGACCACGGGCCGGGTGTCGGTCACCTGGCGTGGGGCTTTCTGGAAAACTGCCAGAAGCAGCTCAACCCCGGCGGCTGGCTGGTGATCAACCAGTGGGCTGGCGATGATGGCAGGCCGCTGGGCGCGGCCTTGCTGCGTGGGTTGTACCACCGCCATTACTGGGAACTGCCGGTGAAGGAGGGCAACGTCATCCTCCTGGTACCGGCCGATCTCGAGCAGGTACTGGACCTGGACGGCGTGGGTGAGCGCGCCGCGGCCCTGGCGCCGCGTCTTGGGTATTCGCTGGAGTATCTGATCAAGGCGATCCGGCCCGCGACGTGACGGCTGACGAGCGTCTGGGAGGGCGTCGCTTTCCATCGAGGCTGTGGAAACGATTCAGCGGCGATGATGCGATAGCGGCAAGGTAGCCCTCTTCACTGAAAAAAATCTCACGGTCGGGCACGGATTCGGGTATAGTACGCGCCGGTCTTTTAGCGGACCTCAAAATCAGGTGGTGCAAACCCTCCGAGTCCAGCTTCGGCTGCACGTCCGCTAGGCGGACCTCCCCAAGACGTTCCTTTTTCAATCGTTTTCGCAAATCCCCGCCGCCAAAGCTGCCTGGGTGACCTTTTGGTCTTTCAAGGCATGTGCAGCTTTGGAGCATGGGTCTTTGCGGATGCACATAGAGGCAGACCCATGACCCAGGAAACCGGCGGATTCGCCGCTCTCGATCTTCATCCGAACATCGTTGCCGCCGTGCTGGCCACAGGCTATGAAGAGCCATCGGCCATCCAGCAACAATCGATCCCGATCATCCTCGCCGGTCACGACATGATCGGCCAGGCGCAGACTGGCACCGGCAAGACCGCTGCCTTCGCCCTGCCGATCCTCAACAAGATCGATGTGAGCAAGCGCGAACCGCAAGCCCTGATCCTAGCGCCAACCCGTGAGTTGGCGCTGCAAGTAGCCACCGCCTTCGAAACCTACGCCAAGCAGATGCCAGGCGTGAACGTGGTGGCTGTCTACGGTGGTGCCCCGATGGGCCCACAACTGCGTGCCATTCGTAACGGCGCACAGATCGTCGTCGCCACCCCGGGTCGCCTGTGCGACCACCTGCGCCGCGACGAGAAAGTCCTGTCCACCGTCCAGTACCTGGTACTCGACGAGGCAGACGAAATGCTCAAGCTCGGCTTCATGGACGACCTGGAAGTGATCTTCAAGGCCATCCCCGAGTCGCGCCAGACCGTACTGTTCTCCGCCACCCTGCCGTCTTCGATCCGTTCTATCGCCGAGCGCCACCTGCGCGAGCCGAAGCACGTCAAGATCCAGAGCAAGACCCAGACCGTCACCGCGATCGACCAGGCCCACCTGATGGTCCATGCCGACCAGAAGATCCCGGCTGTGCTGCGTCTGCTGGAAGTGGAGGAGTTCGACGCACTGATCGCCTTCGTGCGTACCAAGCAAGCCACGCTGGACCTGGCCGCCGCGCTGGAAGCCAAAGGCTACAAGGCCGCCGCGCTGAACGGCGACATCGCCCAGAACCAGCGTGAACGCGTCATCGACTCGCTCAAGGATGGCCGCCTGGACATCGTCGTCGCTACCGACGTCGCCGCCCGAGGCCTGGACGTACCGCGCATCACCCACGTGTTCAACGTCGACATGCCGTACGACCCGGAGTCCTACGTGCACCGTATCGGCCGTACCGGTCGTGCCGGTCGCGATGGTCGTGCACTGTTGCTGGTCACCCCCCGTGAGCGTCGCATGCTGCAGGTCATCGAGCGTGTGACCGGGCAGAAGGTGGCTGAAGCCCGCCTGCCGAACCCGCAGGCCGTGCTCGATGCGCGTATCAAGAAGCTGACCGCAAGCCTGGCACCGATGGTTGCCGAGGCAGAAGCCAGCCATGGCGAGCTGTTCGATCGCCTGACCGCAGATCTGGGCTGCAGCCCGCGTGCCCTGGCTTCGGCCCTGCTGCGCAAGGCCACCAACGGCCAAGCCTTGGACTTGGCCTCGGTCGAGCGTGAGCAGCCGCTGGTGCCGACCTTCACCCCGCGTGAGCGTGGCGAGCGTTCCGATCGCGGTGAGCGTAGCGAGCGTGGTGACCGCGAGCGTCGTGCGCCGATGCCGCTGGCCGAAGGCCGCGTACGTTGCCGTACCGCGCTGGGTGCCCGTGACGGCATCGCCGCCAAGAACCTGCTTGGCGCGATCCTCAATGAAGGTGGCTTGGCGCGAGACGCCATCGGCCGCATCCAGGTGCGTGACAGCTTCAGCTTGATCGAGCTGCCTGAAGATGGCCTGGAGCGTCTGCTGTCCAAGCTCAAGGACACCCGTGTGGCTGGCAAGCAGCTGAAGCTGCGCCGCTACCGCGAGGATTGATCCTGGCGCAATGAAAAATCCCCGGCCTAGGCTGGGGATTTTTTTGTCGGTGCCTTGGGTAGTGCTGCTCCGTAAAAGGCCTTACAGGCCTGTGGGAGCGGGTTTCCCCGCCAAGCGACCCTCAGTCGAACCGATAGATGTCCATCCCCAACGCCCCCAAGGTGAATCCTTGATGGACGACACCAAACCGCTCGCCAGCCCCCAGGGCAAAGAACAACGGCAGCAGATGTTCGTCGCTGGGGTGATTGCGCACCGCAAACGGCGCCTGTTCTCGGTAGTCGAGCAGCGCCTGCCGGTCATTCTGTGTCAGCTTTTCCACTACCCAGTCCCGAAACGCCAGCGCCCACGGCTCGATCACGTCCGGCCCGGCGTGCCAGTCCAACTCGCCCAGGTTGTGGGTAATGCTGCCGGAACCGATCAGCAGTACGCCTTCGGCGCGCAACCCGGCAAGCGCTTCGCCAACGCTGAGCTGCAAGGCCGGGCCAAGTTGGCTGGGCAACGACACCTGGATGACGGGAATGCTGGCATCCGGATACATCAGCGACAGCGGCACCCAGGCGCCGTGGTCGAAGGGGCGGTGGGTATCCAGGCGGGTGGGCAGGCCTGCTGCCGTCAGGCGGTCGCTCACCTGTCGGGCCAGTTCCGGCTCACCGGGGGCGGGATATTGCACGGCATACAGTGCAGCAGGAAACCCATGAAAGTCATGCCAGGTTTGTGGCTGTGGATTGCCCGTCACCAGCAGCTCACGGCTCTCCCAGTGCGCCGATACCACGATGATCGCCTTGGGAGGTGCCAGGGCATTGGCCAGCTTGGACAATGCCGGCCCGCTGGCGCCGGGTTGCAAGGCGAGCATGGGCGAACCATGGGAAATGAACAGGCTGGGCAGCATGGCGATGTCCTGGCGGTTAAGATGCGTTCATCTTCGATCAGTTACCGATCGAGATCCAATATAAGTTTTCAGCGCATTTCATCGAAAAACCGGGAGGAAGCATGGAGCCGGCGTTCTGGCACAAGCGGTGGGCGGACAATCAGATCGGCTTTCATCAGGCGCAGGTCAATCCTTACCTACAAACCTACTGGCCTGCGTTAGGCCTGGCGCAGGGTAGCCGCGTGCTGGTGCCCTTGTGTGGCAAGAGCCTAGACCTTGCCTGGCTGGCGAGGCAGGGGTATCAGGTGTTGGGCGTCGAGCTGTCCCGGCGCGCAGTAGAGGACTTTTTCAACGACCACGGCTTGGTGCCGCAGGTGACCCAGCAGGGCGTCTTCGAAGTATGGCGCAGCGGTGATGTGGAACTGTGGTGTGGGGATTTCTTTGCGCTGACGGCGCAGGATGTGGGCGATTGCGTCGGCCTGTATGACCGCGCGGCGGTCATTGCCTTGCCCCCTGTCATGCGTGAACGTTACCTGGCGTTGCTGTCGAGGCTGTTGCCGGATGCCTGCAAGGGCCTGATGGTGACGCTCGACTACGATCAGGCACGGCTCGACGGGCCGCCGTTTTCGGTGGCGGATGACGAGGTGCGGGCAGGGTTCGCTGGCTGGCAGGTGGAAACGCTTGAGGAGCGGGAGATCATCCAGGAGAGCCCGAAATTCGAACAGGCCGGAATCACGCGTCTGATTGAGCGGGTATATCGGCTGTTGCGGTGAAGGAGTGTGGTGCAGCGATTGCACAACGAAAAAGGGCGACCGAAGTCGCCCTTTTTTTCATGCGATTGGATCAACCGCGGCGGCGCAGCGCCTCGATGCGGTCTTCCAGTGGCGGGTGGCTCATCAGCAGGCCAGCCAGGCCGTGCTTGAGGCCGCCATTGATGCCGAATGCCTTCAGGGTATCGGGCATGTGCACAGGCATGCCTTGCTCCACGCGCAGGCGCTGCAGGGCGCCGATCATTGCGCCGGTGCCGGCCAGCTGGGCGCCGGCTTCGTCGGCACGGTATTCGCGGCGGCGCGAGAACCACATGACGATCATGCTGGCCAGGATACCCAGGATCAGCTCGGCGACGATGGTCGCCACATAGTAGGCGATACCCTGGCCTTCTTCGTTCTTGAAGATCACCTTGTCGACGAAGTTGCCGATGATGCGGGCGAAGAACATCACGAAGGTGTTCACCACGCCTTGCACCAGTGCCAGGGTGACCATGTCACCGTTGGCCACGTGGCCGATCTCGTGTGCCAGCACGGCGCGCACTTCATCAGGCGAGAAGCGCTCGAGCAGGCCCTGGGATACGGCCACCAGAGCGTCGTTGCGGTTCCAGCCGGTGGCGAAGGCGTTGGCCTCGTAGGCTGGGAAGATACCCACTTCCGGCATCTTGATGCCGGCCTCGCGGGACAGTTCCTCGACCGTCTGCAGCAGCCACTGTTCGTGGCGGGTGCGAGGCTGGCTGATGATCTGGGTGCCGGTGGTCATCTTCGCCATCCACTTGGAGATGAACAGCGAGACCAGCGAGCCGGCGAAGCCGAACACGGCGCAGAAGACCAGCAGTTGGCTGAGATTGAGGTCAACGCCGTTGGCCGCCATGAACCCGTTGAAGCCGAACAGGCTCAGGGTAATGCTTGCAACCAGCACCACCGCGAGGTTGGTGGCTACAAACAACAGAATGCGCATCATGGTTGTTACGTTCTCCTGACGGATGAAAATGTCGCGTACTGCGGGCTATATAAGGGGCGGGTCACACTGATTCAACCGGCCGACTATTTCAAACTGTGTACGGCGGAGTATGGCAGAGGATAGGGCGGGGGCTGTGGGATAGAGCGTTGCAGGATGTAAGAACTCTCCTGCGAAAAGCGCCCCATGACTGCTCAGCAAATCATCGGGGGCTATCGCCGACACCGAAAGCAGTCGGGCGACGGCGATAGCCTGAGAAGGGGGGTACAGGCCCCTCCGGTAGCTTACTGCTGGTAGGTGCGCAGGAAGTTGCCGATCCGTCCGATGGCCTGCTCCAGATCGTCCACCCGTGGCAAGGTCACCACGCGGAAGTGGTCCGGCCAAGGCCAGTTGAAGGCCGTGCCCTGGACGATCAGCAGTTTTTCCGACAGCAGCAGGTCGAGGACGAACTTTTCGTCGTTGTGGATCGGGCAGACTTTCGGGTCGATCTTGGGGAAGGCGTACAGCGCGCCCATGGGCTTGACGCAGCTCACCCCGGGAATGTCGTTGAGCAACTCGTAAGTGCGGTTGCGCTGCTCGAGCAGGCGGCCTGGCGGCAGCACCAGGTCGTTGATGCTCTGGTAGCCGCCCAGGGCAGTCTGGATCGCGTGCTGGGCCGGCACGTTGGCGCACAGGCGCATGTTGGCCAGCATGTCGATGCCTTCGATGTAGCTCTGGGCGTGCTGCTTGGGCCCGGAGATGATCAGCCAGCCGGAGCGGAAGCCCGCCACGCGATACGATTTGGACAGGCCGTTGAAGGTCAGGCAAAGCAGATCCGGGGCCAGCGACGCGGTGCTGATGTGCACGGCTTCGTCGTAGAGGATCTTGTCGTAGATCTCGTCGGAGAACACCACCAGGTTGTGCTGGCGGGCAAGCTCCAGCATGCCCAGCAGCAGCTCCTTGGAGTACACAGCGCCGGTCGGGTTGTTCGGGTTGATGATCACCAGGGCCTTGGTGTTCGGGGTGATCTTGGCCTTGATGTCTTCCAGGTCCGGGAACCAGTCGGCCTGCTCGTCACACAGGTAGTGCACAGGTTTGCCGCCCGCCAGGCTGACGGCGGCGGTCCACAGCGGGTAGTCCGGGGCCGGGATCAGCACTTCGTCGCCGTTATTGAGCAGTGCCTGCATGGACATCACGATCAGCTCGGACACACCGTTGCCGAGGTAGATGTCCTCGATGCCCACGCCCTCGATCTGCTTTTGCTGGCAGTACTGCATGACCGCCTTGCGTGCGCTGAACAAGCCTTTGGAGTCGCTGTAGCCTTGGGCGGTGGGCAGGTTGCGGATCACATCCTGGAGGATCTCGTCCGGCGCCTCGAAGCCAAACGGCGCCGGGTTGCCGATGTTCAGCTTGAGGATGCGGTGGCCTTCCTCTTCCAGGCGTTTGGCGTGCTTGAGCACTGGGCCGCGAATGTCGTAGCAGACATTGGCGAGCTTGTTCGATTTGCTGAACTGCATGATGTGATCCCGATTGAGAAGTCGCGGCGCGCCGCCGTCAAAAGGTTTGAAAAGGGCGGAGTGCATGCCAGACTGGCTGGCAAAAGAAGCCAACTAATATACGTGTCACCCCCGCCATAAAGAAAGACGGCGCGAGGTGAAATTCAGCCTGCCGAGGTCCCCCCATGCAAAAGATCGACAAAACCCTGGATGAATGGCGCCAGATGCTGGATCCGGCCCAGTATCAGGTGTGCCGTTTGAAGGGCACCGAGCGACCCTTCAGTGGCAAGTACAACAGCGAGCGCCGCGATGGTATCTACCACTGCATCTGCTGCGACCTGCCCTTGTTCGACTCGCGCGCCAAGTTCGACTCCGGCTGCGGTTGGCCCAGTTTCTACGAGCCGATCGAGCAGGGTGCCATGATCGAGATCCGCGACACCTCCCACGGCATGATCCGTACCGAAGTCACCTGCGCGCGTTGCGATGCCCACCTGGGCCATGTGTTCCCCGATGGCCCGCCACCGACCGGCCTGCGCTACTGCATCAACTCGGTGTGTCTGGACCTCAAGCCGCGTGACTGACCGGAGACCTGCGATGGCCGATACGCTGAAGAACATCCGTTGCGTCACCTTGAATGGCGAGCAAAAGGTATTGGGCGACTTTCCGGGCAAGGCGCTGCTGGTGGTCAACACCGCCAGCCAGTGCGGTTTCACGCCCCAGTACAAGGGCCTGGAGCAACTGTGGAAGCAATACCGCGAGCGCGGGCTGGTGATCCTGGGGTTCCCCTGTAACCAGTTCGGCAAGCAGGAGCCTGGAGATGCCCTGGACATCGCACAGTTCTGCGAACGAAACTTCGGTGTGAGCTTCCCGTTGTTTCGCAAGGTCGAGGTCAATGGGCCGGATGCTCATCCCTTGTTCGTCGAACTGAAAAAGCGCGCTCCCGGCATCTTGGGCACGCAGCGGATCAAGTGGAATTTCACCAAGTTCCTTGTAGACCCTGCCAGCGGCAAGGTCACACGCTACGCTCCCAACACCAAGCCTGAGGCGCTCAAGGCGTCGATCGAAGCCTTGCTCAGCCGCTGATCGGCACCCAATGGTCGATCAACGCCAGCAACTCCTCGCGGCGAAACGGCTTGGCCAAGTAATCGTTCATGCCGGCGGCGCGGCAACGTTCGCGCTCCTCGGGCATGGCGTTGGCGGTCAAGGCAACGATCGGCAGCGCTGACCAGCGCCCGTCCTGGCGGATGCGCCGGCTGGCCTCGTAGCCGTCCATCACCGGCATGTTGCAGTCCATCAGCACCATGTCCACTGCCTCCTGCTCCAATCGCTCAAGGGCCTCGGCGCCCTGGGTGGCGAGCAGCACTTGGCAACCGAGCTTGACCAGCATGCCTTTGGCCACCAATTGGTTGACCGGGTTGTCCTCTACCAGCAGGACGCGTGCCCGTATTGGCGGGTGCGGGGCCTGTAGGTGGGGCAGGGGGGCGTCGGCCTCGGCGCCCTCCAGTGCGCGGCGCAGAGTCTGATACAAGGTGTTGCGTGCCAGGGGGCGCGCCAGTTGCAGCAGGGGGGCCAGTTGCGTGGCGTGCTCCTGGGTGAGGAAGTTGCCATACGCGGTCACCAGCAGAATCGGCGCCTGCAGGCTGGGGCGCAAGGTGTCCAGATGCTCCACATCGTCGGTGATCACCAGGTCGGGCGTGACTTCGGCGGCCTGCGCTGCATCATCGAAGCCGTGATAGGGCAGGCCCCAGTCAGGCAGCAGCTTGTGCAACAGTTCGGTCAAGCCACTGGCGGCGTTGCTCAGCACGACGACGCGTCCGTGCAAAGGGGCGGGCGGGATGGCCTCGGTGTGCACGAGCAGCGGCAGCTCAGCTGTGAAGCGGCTGCCAAAGCCTGCCTCGGAGTCGATGTGCAAGTGACCTTGCATGGCCTGGCACAGGTTGCGGGTCAGGGCCAGGCCCAGCCCCGTGCCGCCGTATTGGCGGGTGATGCCGGCTCCGGCTTGGGTGAAGGGCTGGAAGATGCGCGCCTGGGCCTGTTCTGGGATGCCGATGCCGGTGTCGCACACCTCCAGGCGCACGCCCCCGACGATAGGCGTCAGGCGCACATCGACCCGGCCGAAGCGGGTGAACTTGAGGGCGTTGGACAGCAAATTGCTGACGATCTGCCGTACCCGGGTCGGGTCGCCCAGCACCGTGCTGGGAAAGTTGGGGCTGATCAGGCATGTCAGTTCGACATTTGCTGCTGCGTTCTGCGACAGCAGATTGGCAGTGTCCTCGACCATCGCGCCCATGTCGAAGGGGATGCGCTCGAGCTCCAGTTGCCCGGCATCGAACTTGGACAGGTCGAGAATATCGTTGAGCAGCTCCACCAATACCTTGCCCGAGTCGTGTGCGATGGATAGCTGCTGGCGTTGTTCGGCGGCCAGTGGGCTGTCCAAGGCCAGGGAGATCATGCCGAGCATGCCATTGAGCGGCGTGCGGATCTCATGGCTCATGTTGGCCAGGAATGCGGCTCTGGCGTGGGCCATGTCCAGTGCCTGCTGGCGGGCGTGCTCCAGCTCCTGGTTGGACTGGCTGAGGCGGTTGTTGCTGGCCTTGAGCTCGTTGGTACGGGCCGAGACGATATCTTCCAGTTCGTTCAAGTATTCGGTCAGGCGGTTTTCGGCATTGCGCCGCTGCTGGATCTCGGTGGACATGCTGACGAACTGCTGGTTGGCGACTTTGACCAGGACGCCGATCTCATCCTGTTCATGTCCATGAGGGCATGTCAGGCGTCCCTGGTGGGGATGGCGCGGGTCGCTACCGCTCAGGGCGGCGATCACCGTTACCAGCGGCTTGGTCAGCATCATGTAGAACAACGCCAGCAGAATGCCGGCCAGCACTAGGCTACGGGCGAAACCATTGACCAGGGTGACGCCTGCGCGGTCCAGAAAGCGGCTGCCAAAGGCATAGGTGTCGATGTCCAGGTACAGGGTGCCGAGGTATTCGTTGGGCAGGCTGGACAGGAACAAGCGTTCCTGGAACTGGCGCTGTTCGCCGAACAGGAAATCGCTCAGTGGCCGGTAGCGGTCTTCCAGGCTAGGGCGGCTGGCATCGGCCAGCACGGTGTCGTTGTTGTCGACCAGGCGCGCACGGATCACCGCCGGCGATTGCAGCAGTCCACCGATCAGCTCTTGGGCAAGCTCTGCGTCGATGTTGTAAGTGATGCGCGACAGCGGATCGTGGCTGATTTGCAGCAGCGCCTGCACTTCGCGGTTGATGGACGCGTCTTCGCTGGCATAATCGATGCCGATCTGCACCAGGCTGAGCAGCGCCCCCAAGATGAAGCCGACCAGGACTGTCAACCGGGCTTGCTTGTATGACAGGCGATTGGTGAACTTGATATCCATGGAGTCCGAGCCGGTTTACGTCCCTTGCGCTGCGCAAGCATAGCCGATACAGCCAAGCTGCTCGTGGCGCGGCCCTTGGTTTCAGGTTCTTTGCCCTTGATCAGACGCTGTGGACCGCACCTCAAACCCAGGGCAGGTCGTGACGAAGCCCTGGACAACCTCGTCGTGCGCCGGTCGTCCGGCTGCGGCAACCGTAATGGCCGTTGTGCCTATCAGTTCGCCCGCTATTGGTTCGGGCGGCAATTGTTGGAGCAGAAACAATGATCGACCTCAACGCCAGCGGCTCCGGCCTCGATGGCTATGACCTGTTGGCCGCGCAAGTGCAGGCGCTGTTTGCCGACGAACGTGACTTCATCGCCAATGCCGCGCAGTTTTCTGCGTTTCTCTACCATCAGGTGGAGGACCTGAACTGGGCTGGCTTCTATCTCAACCGCGATGAGCAACTAGTGCTCGGCCCGTTCCAAGGCCAGGTGGCCTGCGTGCGTATTCCCTTCGGCAAGGGCGTCTGCGGAGCGGCTGCGGCGTCACGTCAGACCCAGCGGGTCGAGGATGTGCATGCCTTCCCGGGGCATATTGCCTGTGACAGCGCTTCCAACAGCGAACTGGTGATTCCACTGGTGAAGGCGGGCAGGCTGATTGGTGTGCTGGACCTGGACAGCCCGAAGCTGGCGCGGTTCAGCGAGGCGGATCAAGTTGGGCTGGAGCGCCTGGCGGCGATCTTCCTTGAATTGACGGACTGTTGAAAACGACAAGGGGCCCATGAAAGCCCCTTGTCTTTGCTGCGTTTTTTGTGGGAGCCACTGTCTGGCCCCGTGGCGACTTTTTCGCGGCTAAGCCCGATCCCACAGGGTTTGCGCTGATCCTGTGGGAGCGGGCTTAGCGCGGACACCTTCATAGCTGGTGCCAGGTAGCACGTTACCTGCTTCGCCGCGACGAGCAGGTTGACCAAGTGGTCGATAGGCTCACCCCTCAGTCGTAGAGGGCTTTCTTCTTCCAGTTTTCGCTTTCGTCTGTCTTCAAGCCTTGGGTCAGCGCATTTTCGTCGTTTTCCGCAGGTTCCATCTTGTCCTTCACCAGGGCGTCGGCGCGGGCCAGAAGCTTTTCCAGGTAGATGCGCTGTTCGTCGTACTGCTTGGGGTCCTGCTGTTTGCGCAGGTATTGCACGCCCCGGTCGAAGGCCAGCCGCGCCTGGCCGGGTTGGTTCTGCTGCAGGGCTTGCTGGCCCAGGTTGTTGAAGAACTCGATGTGCAGCAGAACCAACAGGTGGCGAATCTCCTTGACCCAATACTTGCCTTCATTGGTCTGTAGGAAGCCTTCCTGTGTGGCGCGCACGATCTGGTTGTGCAATGACTCCAGGAGAAAACGCACTTCCTTGGCCTTGGCCTCGGTCTGGATCGGGCTGGGCGGGTTGTTGATCGCAATGCCGTCGCCTTTGGCAACGAGGCTTTCCAGCTCGCTGATACGTCCCTTGATCTCGGCGTTGTGCTTGTCCAGCGCCAGTTGACGCTGATAGAGGTTGAGCTCCAGGCGGGTCAGAAGCACCTTGAGGGCCGGTGTCATCAGTTGCCGGGGGAAGGTTTCGCTGATTTCGCCGCAGCGACGCAGGCGTTCTGCCAGTTCTATCTTCAGGCGAGCGCGCTCAAGCTTGGCGTTTTCCACGACATTATTGAGGTAGCCGATCACGATCAGTAGCGCGATACCTGCCACGATGAGCAAGGTGATCAGAAGTGGTGTCACCGTTAACGCCTCGTCAAATAGATAATTTCCGACTTGAGTGTAGGAGAGTTCGCCTATGGCCGGGTAGGCCCATCCGACAGGATTACGAATTGCTCTGCTAGCACTTTGCCACGAGCTTGCCGACCTGCTGTCAAAAAATCAACGCCAGCCGTTGGGCGCATCATGCCTGTTGTCTTTCTATAGCCGGAAGTCATTGATTTAAATAAATTTCCATAAAGGGGTTGACGACCCATCAAGGCATCCATAGAATGCGCGCCACTTGCAGCGTAAAGCTCACAGCGTAGCGCGGCAGGGAGTGAAAAGTTGTAGTGTGTGTCCCCTTCGTCTAGTGGCCTAGGACACCGCCCTTTCACGGCGGTAACAGGGGT